>JAIXTZ010000032.1 GCA_027483745.1 Lysobacteraceae bacterium | reverse complement strand
TTCGGAGTTCTTCGAGTACTTCGAGCAGGCCCGGCGCTGAGCCGTGGCCGCCCGCCGCCCTTCGGGGTGGCGGGGGGCGGAAAAAGGGCGGATAATTTCGCAAAGCCGGGGCGCCTCAAGCGCCACCGGCTTTTGTCTTGTCTGGGGCTAAGGAATGCCCGGCGCCCCGCGGCGCCGCTCCCGCCCGGCCAAGGCCCGCCCGAAAGGGCCCGCATTCCATTGAAGAGAGGGCTTCGGCCATGGGTCAGTCGGTAGTCGTGTTGGGCGCCCAGTGGGGCGACGAGGGGAAGGGCAAGATCGTCGATCTGCTCACCGAGGAGATCGGCGCGGTCGTGCGCTTCCAGGGCGGCCACAACGCCGGCCACACGCTGGTCATCAACGGCAAGAAGACGGTGCTGCACCTGATCCCGTCCGGCATCCTGCGCGAGGGCGCGCTGTGCCTGATCGGCAACGGCGTGGTGCTGTCGCCGGCGGCGCTGCAGAAGGAGATCACCCAGCTCGAGCAGAGCGGCGTCGAGGTGCGTTCGCGGCTGAAGATCAGCCCGGCCACGCCGCTGATCATGCCGTACCACATCGCGCTCGATCAGGCCCGCGAGAAGGCGGCTGGCGGCAAGGCCATCGGCACCACCGGTCGCGGCATCGGCCCGGCCTACGAGGACAAGGTGGCGCGCCGCGGCATCCGCGTGGCCGACCTCGCCTATCCGAAGGAGCTGGCCGAGAAGCTGCGCACCACGATGGACTACCACAACTTCGTGCTGACGCAGTACCTCGGCGTCGAGGCGGTGGATTACCAGAAGACGCTCGACGAGGCACTGGCGTTCGGCGCCTACGTCGACCCGATGAAGGCCGACGTTGCCGGCATCCTCCACGACCTGCGCAAGCAGGGGAAGCGCGTGATGTTCGAAGGCGCGCAGGGTTCGCTGCTCGACATCGACCACGGCACCTACCCGTACGTCACCTCTTCGAACACGACGGTGGGCGGCGCGATGGCCGGCACCGGCGTCGGTGCGGACGCCATCGACTATGTGCTCGGCATTGCGAAGGCCTACGCCACGCGCGTCGGCGGCGGCCCGTTCCCGACCGAGCTCAACGACGAGATCGGCCAGGGCATCCGCGACCGCGGCCAGGAGTACGGCGCCACCACCGGCCGTCCGCGCCGCTGCGGCTGGATGGACATCGTCGCCCTGAAGCGCGCGGTGGCCATCAACGGCATCACCGGCCTATGCATCACCAAGCTCGACATCCTCGACGGGATGGAGAAGCTGAAGATCTGCATCGCCTACGAATACCGCGGCAAGCGCACCGAATACGCGCCGCTCGACGCGGCGGGCTGGGAAGAGTGCACGCCGGTTTACCTCGAGTTCCCGGGCTGGAGCGAGAGCACCGCGGGCGTCACCGAGTGGGACAAGCTGCCGCCGGCGGCCCGCGCCTACCTGCGCGCGCTCGAGGAACTGGCCGGCTGCCCGCTGTCGATCGTGTCGACGGGTCCGGGCCGCGAGTCGACCATCGTGCTGCAGGATCCGTTCGCCTGACGCCCGGCGGATCGCCCAACGAAAACGCCCCGCAATGCGGGGCGTTTTCATTTCATGGCTCCGATGGCGTCAGGCCCGCTCGTCGAACAGGCTGCCGATGGCGTCCTCGCGGGCGCGGAAGGCCGCGGCATTCGCTTCGAAATCGCGCTGCCCCACGCGGGCGTCGATCGCATCGCTGATCGCGGCCTGGTCGGTGTTGTTGGCTTCCGTGGTGCGCACGGTGCGGGCCTGCACGCCGCCGTTCGGGGCCTCGGACTGCTCGACGCGCAGGCGCTGGGCGCCTTCGGTCTGGCGGTTCGCGGTGTTGCTGGCGGCCGCATCGACGCGCTGCAGCGCGACGGCCATGCCGGACTGCGAGGCGTTGGAGGAGATGCCGTTAATCATGGCGCGACCCTCGGAGAAGTCATGCCAAGCCTACGCCTACCGCGCCCAGAAACCGTGAAGGCGTGCGGGGATTCGACGGGGGGCGGCGTTGCGTTCATGCGCGGGCGTCGAAGCGCTGGCCGAGTCGATCTTCACGCCCCTTCGAGGCGTCCGGAAGGGCTGCCATGCCATTGGCGCCCCCGCCGTTCACACGCAGGGCGAGCGCATTCACATCCACCGTGACGGACGCCCCGGCCGGCATCGCGCGGGGCGATTCCAGCCGGGGCGCGTTCGCCGTCGCCGCCTGCACGAGGGCGAGGGCGGCGTAGGGCGTGGCGGAGCTGATGCGCTCAAGGGGCATGGATCAACCCGCCGCCGGTTCCTCGGCGTCCTTGAAGGCGTCCACCGGGATGCAGGCGCACATGATGTTGCGATCGCCGTAGACGTTGTCGACGCGAGCCACCGGCGGCCAGTACTTCACCTGCTTCAGCGAGGGCAGCGGGAAGGCGGCCAGTTCGCGCGGGTAGCCGCGGGTCCACTCGCTGGCCGTCACGACCATGGCCGTGTGCGGCGCGTGCTTCAGCGGGTTGTCCTCGCGGTCGAGGCGGCCGTCCTCGATGGCGCGGATCTCGTCGCGGATCTGGATCATCGCGTCAACGAAGCGGTCGAGCTCGTGCAGCGACTCGGATTCCGTCGGCTCGACCATCAGCGTGCCGGCGACCGGGAAGCTCAGCGTCGGCGCGTGGAAGCCGAAGTCGATCAGGCGCTTGGCCACG
>JAIXTZ010000111.1 GCA_027483745.1 Lysobacteraceae bacterium | reverse complement strand
TGCCGAGCTTCACCAAAAGGCCCGGCAGTGCGCCGCCGGTTTCGGCGCGCAGGCGCTCGGCGCGGACGAGGTCGGCGTCCTTCAGGCGGCCGCGGGCCACGAGGGCCGCCGCGATGCGGGCATCGAGGTCGGTGTCGAGGCCGCTGTCGGGGGGGGCGAGGGCATCGGAATCAGGCATCGCCCAAGCGTATCAGGGCGGCGTGGCGCGCTTCGATGCCCGCCAGCCCGCGAAAACGGCGCTGGCCACCTCGAACTGCGACGCCGGCCAGTGCGCCGTGCGTTCGGCGAATCCCCGCTCGGTGCCGTACTGCGGCATGCCGGCCACGGCTTGGTCGTAGAGCGCGATCGCTTCCGCGCGACGCCCCAGTCGCCACTCCGCCAGCGCGGCCGTGTAGGGCCACCAGAAGGGATTGCCGCCATGGAGGTCCACGGCTTCCTTCCAAGACTGCAGCGCCGCCTCATCCCGGCCGGCATCGAAACGCGCCCAACCTTGCGACCACAGCACGTGGCGTCGCAGGAACGTATTGCCCCCCGCCACCTGCAGTGCGCGCGCGAAGTCGGCCTCCGCAGCGTCGATTTCGCCCCGCTTCGCGCGGATGTACGCCCGCTCGCGAAGGAGAGAGGGATGGTCCGGGTATCGCTTCAGCAGACGCTCGACGTCGCGAAGGCGGAGTCTCTGTCCAGCACGTTCCGACATCGTCGCCGGCAGCGGTTGATAGCGAGCGGCGGGATCCGGATCGAGGCGACCCGTCGCCTCGCCCGCAAGGGCGACCCGTGCCGTGGCGTTTGCGGAGGCCTGAGGCGGGGCGACCATGAACGCGGCGACGAGCACGGCGGTCGCCAGTGACAAGGGCAACGTCAGGTTCATCGCGCCGGCATCCATGCATCAGGGGGAAGTTTAGGCTGCCACGACCGGCGCGACGCCGCCACCGCGGGGACGCGGCGGCGGCGTGGATTCAGGGGGTCAGCCCACGAACGCCCGCGCGTTGCGGAACAGCCGGAGCCAGGGCGAATCCTCGCCCCAGCCCGCCGGCGCCCAGCTCAGCTGCACGGTGCGGAACACGCGTTCCGGGTGCGGCATCATCAGCGTGGCGCGGCCATCGCGCGAGGTGAGGCCGGCGATGCCGTCCGGCGAGCCGTTCGGGTTCGCGGGGAAGGCTTGCGTAACGCGGCCTTCGCCATCGACGTAGCGCATCGCCACGGCGGCGGTCGTGCGGTGGGCGTCGTCGCTGAAGCGCGCGCGGCCCTCGCCGTGCGAGACGACGATGGGAATCCGCGAACCCGCCATGCCCTTCAAAAGCACCGAGGGCGAGTCCTCGACCAGCACCTGGGCCACGCGGGCCTCGTACTGCTCGCTCAGGTTGCGGACGAAGCGCGGCCAGTGCTCGGCGCCCGGCACGAGGTCCTTGAGCTGGGCCAGCATCTGGCAGCCGTTGCAGACGCCCAGGCTGAAGCTGTCCGGGCGGGCGAAGAACGCCGCAAACTGTTCACGCAGGCTGTCACGGGTCAGGATCGACGTGGCCCAGCCGCGGCCCGCACCCAGCACGTCGCCGTAGCTGAAGCCGCCGCAGGCCGCGAGGCCCTTGAAGCCGTCGAGGCGGACGCGGCCTTCGATCAGGTCGCTCATGTGCACGTCGACCGCCGTGAAACCGGCGCGGTCGAAGGCGGCGGCCATCTCGATCTGGCCGTTGACGCCCTGCTCGCGGAGGATCGCGACGCGCGGACGGACCCCCGTGTTGATGAACGGCGCGGCGAGGTCGTCCTGCGGCTCGAACGTCAGCTTGGGATTCAGGCCGGCATCGTCGAAGCGGCGTCGGGCCGCTCGCTCCTCGTCGGCGCAAGAGGGATCGTCGCGGCGCTGCTGCATGGCATGGCTGGTCGCCCACCAGGCGTCGAAGAGTTCGGTCCACGACCATTCGGCCAGCGCCTTGCCTTCGTCGCTGACGCGCACGCGCGGGGCGCTGACGGGCTTGCCGACGCGCTGCGCGCATTCGGTGAGGCCGTGGCGCTCGACGAGGTCGGCGAAGGCGGCACGGTCTTCGACCGCCACCTGCACCACCGCGCCGAGCTCCTCGGCGAACAGCGTGCGGAACGGGTCGTCGCCCCAGCCGTCGAGCGCGATGTCGAGGCCCACGTGGCCGGCGAACGCCATCTCGCACAGCGTGGCGAAGGCGCCGCCGTCGCTGCGGTCGTGGTAGGCGAGGAGCAGCTTGTCCTCGCGCGCCTCGCCGATCAGCGCGACGAAATCCTTGAGGCGCTGCGGGTCGTCGAGGTCGGGTGCGGTGCCGCCGAAGGCGTTGTGGCACTGCGCGAGGATCGAGCCGCCGAGGCGCTTCTTGCCGGCGCCGAGGCCGATCAGCCACAGCTCGGAATCGACGCCGCGCTTCAAATCGGGCGTGAGCTGCGCGCGCACGTCCGCCACGCGGGCGAAGGCGGTGATGATCAGCGACACCGGCGAGACCGACTTCTGCGGGCTGCCATCGACGGCGTACTGCGCCTGCATCGACAGCGAGTCCTTGCCGACCGGGATCGAGAGATCCAGCTCGGGGCAAAGCTCGAGGCCGACGGCCTTCACCGCATCGAACAGCGCGGCGTCCTCGCCGGGGTGCGAGCAGGCCGCCATCCAGTTGGCCGAGAGCTTCACTTCCTCCAGCGCACCGATGGGGGCCGCAACAAGATTCGTGATGGCTTCGCCGACCGCCATGCGCGCCGAGGCCTTGGCATCGATCAGGGCCAGCGGCGTGCGCTCGCCCATCGCCATGGCTTCGCCAGCAAAGCCGTGGAAATCGGTGAGCGTGATGGCGACGTCCGCCACCGGCAGCTGCCAAGGGCCGACCATCTGGTCGCGTGCCGTGAGGCCACCCACGCTGCGGTCGCCGATGGTGATGAGGAAGCTCTTGCTCGCCACCGTCGGGTGCGCGAGCACGCGCAGGCCAGCCTCGCGGAGATCGAGCGTGGCGGTGTCGAGCTTCGGCCAGCGCGTCGTCGCGACGTGGGCGGTGTCGCGGTGCATCTTCGGTGCCTTGCCGAACAGCACATTCATCGGCAGGTCGATCGGGCGCGAGCCGTCGGCGTCCTCGAGCACGAGGCGCTCTTCGGCCGTCGCCACGCCCACGGCGGCATACAGGCAGCGCTCGCGACCGCAGATCGCGTCGAAGTCGGCGAGGTGCTCCGGCGCGATGCCCAGCACGTAGCGCTCCTGCGATTCGTTGCACCAGAGCTGCATCGGCGAGAGCGACGGATCGTCGCTGGGGATCTTCGCCATCTGGATGCGGCCACCGAGGCCGGCATCGTGCAACAGCTCGGGGATGGCGTTCGACAAGCCGCCCGCACCCACGTCGTGGAAGGCGCGGATCGGGTTGCCGGCACCGAGCGCCACGCAGCGGTCGATGACCTCCTGCACGCGGCGCTCCATCTCCGGGTTGTCGCGCTGCACGGAGGCGAAGTCGAGGTCCTCGCTGCTCTGGCCCGAGGCCAGCGAGCTGGCGGCGCCGCCACCGAGGCCGATCAGCATCGCCGGCCCACCGATCACGATGACGAGGTCGCCGTCGCGCAGGCCGAGCTTCTTCACCTGCCCGCGGTCGATGGCACCGAGGCCGCCGGCCAGCATGATCGGCTTGTCGTAGGCGCGGACGAGGCCCGGCGTCTCCGTCGGCAGCTCGAAGCTGCGGAAGTAGCCCGACAGCGCCGGACGGCCGAACTCGTTATTGAACGCCGCGGCGCCCAGCGGGCCGTCGCGCATGATCTCGAAGGCCGGGGCCATGCGCGGGTTCAGCGCGCGCGCCTGCTCCCAGGGCTGCGGCGCACCGGGGATGCGCAGGTGCGAGACGGTGAAGCCGCTCAGGCCGGCCTTGGGCTTGCCGCCACGGCCGGTGGCGCCCTCGTCACGGATCTCGCCGCCGGCGCCGGTGGAGGCGCCCGGGAAGGGCGAGATCGCCGTCGGGTGGTTGTGGGTCTCGACCTTGATGCAATAGGCGCTGTCGGCGACCGGCTCGGCCACGTACTCGCCGCTCATCATGTCGGGGCGGAAGCGGCGGCCCGGATGGCCTTCAACCACGGCGGCGTTGTCGGCGTAAGCGGTGAGCGTGAACTGCGGCGTCGCAGCGTGCGTCGCCTTGATCATCTTGAACAGCGAGTGCGTCTGTTCCTCGCCGTCGATCGTCCAGCTGGCGTTGAAGATCTTGTGCCGGCAGTGCTCGGAGTTCGCCTGCGCGAACATCATCAGCTCGGCGTCCGTCGCCGGCCGGCCCAGCTGCGTGTAGGCCTCCTGCAGGTAGGCGATCTCGTCCTCCGAGAGCGCCAGGCCGAGGCGGCCGTTGGCCGCGGGGAGATCAACCGGCGCAATGTGTTCGACGGCGCCCTTCGGCGGCACGCGGAACAGCGCGGCGGCCTCGTCGATCGAAACGACGATCGACTGCGTCATCGGGTCGTGCAGCACGCGGGCGAGACGCCGCGCGGTGTCGGCGTCGGCCGGCCAGTTCGCGACGTCGATGCGCAGGCCGCGCTCGACGCGGGCGATGGCGTGTCCGGCGCCACGCAGGATCTCGGTGGCCTTGCTCGCCCACGGCGACAGCGTGCCGAGGCGCGGCACCACGAAGCGGCTGACCGCCCCGGCAGGCGTCGGCGTGGTCGCGATGCAGCCTTCCAGAATGGCCCCGACCGCCCCGGTGTCGACGGCGGCGCCGTCGCGGGGCTGGATCAGGTAGACGTGGTGGGTGCCCAGCACCTCGACCGCGGGATGGATCGCCCGGCACTCGGCCCGAAGGCG
>JAIXTZ010000301.1 GCA_027483745.1 Lysobacteraceae bacterium | reverse complement strand
GCCACGTCCTTGTCCTTCGGCGAACGCCACGCCGCGCCCATGCAGAAGCGCGTGGCGCCGGCCGCCTTCGCCGCCGCGGCCTTGGCGATGACGTCGTCGAGCGCCATCAGCTTCTCGGCCTTCAGGCCGGTGCTGTAGCGCGCGCTCTGCGGGCAGTAGGCGCAATCCTCGGGGCAGCCGCCGGTCTTGATCGACAGCAGCGTGCTGATCTGCACTTCGGTCGGGTCGAAGCGCTCGCGATGCACGAGGCTGGCGCGGTGCAGCAATTCGGGGAAGGGCAGGGCGAACAGCGCGAGGGTTTCCTCTCGCGTCCAGTCATGGCGGATGACGGCAGGCATGGGAGATTTCCGACGGCGGAAGGCCGCGAGCCCGGGCAGTCTGGAAACCGCCCCCTGCCCTGTCAACCGCGATGCCCGCACCATTCGCCACCGTCTGGCGGGCCTTCGGGGCCTGGGCCCTGCCCCTGGCCTGCCTCGCCTGCGAGGCCCCGACCCCAAGCGACACCCTGCTCTGCGTGCCCTGCCAGGGCCTGCTCCGCCCCGCGCCGGTCACTCCCGTTCCCACCCTGTCCGCGCTTGGCGGCTCGGTGCATGCCGCCTTCACCTACGACGCCGCGTGCGCCCCGCTGCTGACGCGCTACAAGTTCCATGACGACCTGGCGGCCGGGCGGGCCTTGGCGGCGCTGGCTCTCCCGGCGCTGCGCAGCGCGCCTCGGCCCGAGGCGCTGGTGCCTGTGCCGCTGCATCGCCAGCGCCTGCGCCAGCGCGGCCACGACCAAGCCCTCGGCCTCGCCCGCGACTGGGGGCACGCGCTGCGGGTGCCGGTACTGGATGGCGCCCTGCGGCGGGAGCGCGACACGCGGCCACAGACCGAACTCGACGCCGCCCAGCGCCAAAACAACCTCGACGCGGCCTTCCGGATGCATGCCCCTTGCCCGCGCCACGTGGCCATCGTGGACGACGTGCTGACCACCGGGAGCACGGCCAGAGCCGCCGCGGAGGCCCTGCACGCGGCGGGGGCGGCGCGGGTCGACGTCTGGGTGGTGGCGCGGGCGGCCGAACGGGCCGGTCAGCGGGCGCGGGTGAAGTAGTCGAGCAGAATCCCGGCGAAGACCGCGGCGCCGACGCGATTGTTGGCGAGGAAGGCCGCGAAGCAGTCATCGGGATGGCGCGAACGCCCCCGGGCGAACTGCTGCGCGACGAACACCGCGGCCGCGGCAAGGCCCAGCCAGTACACAAGCCCGAGATCCAGCCGATGGCCCAGCAGGCCCATCGCAAGGCCGGCCAGGACGAACAGCGTGGCGACCACCAGCACGTCGAGATCGCCGAACAGCAAGGCCGTGCTCTTCGCCCCGGCGCGGCGATCGTCCTCGCGGTCCACCATGGCGTACCAGGTGTCGTAGGCCGTGGTCCACAGCAGGTTCGCGCACAGCAGCAGCCACGCCTCCTGCGGCGGCCAGGCATCGCGGACGGCGGTGAAGGCCATCGGGATGCCCCAGCTGAAGGCCAGCCCCAACCAGACCTGGGGCAGGTAGGTGTGGCGCTTCATGTAGGGGTAGGCCGCGGCCAGCGCGAGGGCCACGCCGCTCAGCGCGACGGTCTTCGCGTTGGTCGTCAGGACGAGGGCGAAGGCCACCAGCATCAGCCCCGCGAACAGCCCGAGCGCGAAACGGGCCGACAGCTCACCGGCCACCAGCGGCCGGGTCTTCGTGCGCTTCACCCGGCCGTCCAGCCAGCGGTCGGCGTAGTCGTTGATCACGCAGCCCGCCGCGCGCGTCAGCCAGACGCCGCCGACGAAGACCACGATCAGGGGCCATGGGGGCAGGCCCTCGGCGGCCAGCCACAGCGCGGCCAGGGTCGGCCACAGGAGCAGCAGCCAACCGATCGGCCGATCAGCGCGCATCAATCGCCAGCTGGCGTCGTAGCGCGCCCGCCAAGCCTCGGGCAGGTGCGCCGCCAGCGGCGCCGACGGCAGTGCCGAGACCGGAAGCGGTGGCGCACCCGCACGACGGGAAGGATCAATCTTCATTGCGGATCAGGTTGCCGAAGTTCAGCGTCCAAGTGTCGTTGCCGCGGTTCGTGCGGCCGAAGCCGAACAGGATCGGGCCGAACGGGCTGCTCATGCCGACGAACACGCCGCCGGCGCGGGTGGCCTCGTTCCAGCCGAAATCGAGCGTATCGTCGCCGACCTGGCCGATCTCGGCGCTGGCGCCGAAGTAGGTGGGCACCGCGAACAGCGCGTTCGCGTCGCCGAAGCGGTAGTAGTACACCGCACGCGCGTAGCCGAGGGTCTGCCCGGTGAGGCCGCGCTCGAGGGTGCCGGAGAGATTGAGGAACCCGCCCAGCGTCGAGAACGCCGCGAGGTCCGGCGGCGCATCGCGGGTGTCGGCCCAGCGCGTGCCGAGGAGCAGGTGGTGCTTGCCCTGGGAAAGCACCGTGTCGGAGCGCCAGCGCGCCACCCAACCCTCGCCCTCGGCCCCGAAGACGGGTTCATAACGATCGAGCGAGAACACCGCGCGCGAGCCCCGGCTCGGGAAGCTCAGGCGGTCGAGCGTGTCCCAGACGGCACGGCCACCGAACGAGGTCGCCTGCTGGGTGAGATCGTCGACGCCGAAGGAACCGACCACTTCGCGCCCGTCGAAACGCGAGCGCCGCAAGGTGGCCTCCAGCGCCCAGCGCGGATCGGTCTGCAGGCCGACGCGCAGGCCAAGCGTGCTGCGCGCGACCCGGAAGTCGGCCACCTGCGTGGTGCCGAGCACGAAGGGCACGTCGAACGCGCGATAGCCGGTGTCGACGCCCGCGTAGAAGCGGCGGTCGAGGTCGATGGGCGCGAACCAGTCGACGGACGCCTCGGCGATCTGCCCGAGCCGCAACAGCGCGCGAAGTTCGTCACCGTCGCCACTCACGCCGGTCTTCAGCAGCTCGGCGGTCAGCTGGTAGTCGCTGCCACCGCGGAAGTCGTCGGCGATCTGCAGCCCGATGTTGAAGAACACCGGCCCCCAGGCCTTGTCGACCGGCAGCAGTTCGATGCCGGTCTGGCCGTCGCGCCGCACCTCGCGCCAGCCGATGCTCTGGTAGGCGCCTTCGGCATAGGTGCCGGCGACCGCCGCGTCGACCACATCGGGATCGAGCGGCTTCCCAACCAGGCCCTGCCCGCGGTACGCCACCAGTCGCTCCGTGCGTGAACGATCGGGAGCCACGTCGACGAAGGCGATGATCGGTGCCGCGCCGGCCGGAACGATGCGCCGGGACTCGCGCCACAGCGCGTAGTCGCGCTCGGGAAGCGCCAGGTGGCGGAACCGCGGCGCTTCGGCCTCGGCCGCCTCGACGCCCTTGCCGATCACCGTGACGGCCTGCTCGAAGGCGGCGCTGGAGAAGGTGCCGAGCGGCGGCACGATCAGCACGTCGCCCTCGCCCAGCGAGGCGATCGAGCGGTTGGTTCTCTCCTGGATCAACACCGAGACCATCTGGTAAGCCACGTCGATCGGCGTTCGCATCGCGTCGCGGGTCAACAGCGGGCTGCCCACGTCCACCGCGATCACCACGTCGGCGCCCATGTCGCGCACGACATCGATCGGCACGTTGTCGACGATGCCGCCGTCGACCAGGATCCTGCCGTCGATTTCCGCCGGGGCGAACACCGCTGGCACGGCCATCGAGGCGCGCACCGCCATCGCGAGGTCACCCTCGGCGAAGACCACGCGCTCGCCGCTGACGATGTCGGTGGCGATGGCGCGGAACGGGATCGGGAGCTCGTCGAATCGCGAGGTCTGCGAGGCATCGAGCATCAGCCGGCGCAGCAGCAGACCGAGCTTCTGCCCCTGCACGGCGCCGGAGGGAAACACCGGGGCGCCGTCCCGCCATCCGGCCTCCAGCTCGGCCCGGTAGTTCAGCTGCGCCTCCTTGCGGCGCATCGGCAGGCCGGCACGGGCGGTGTCGTCCTCGAAGAGGTCCTTCCAGTCGACGGACGCCAGCGCGGCCTCGATGTCGGCCGGGCTCATGCCGCTGGCGTACAGCGAACCGACCACAGCGCCCATGCTGGTGCCGGCGATGGCGCAGACCGGGATGCGCTCGCGCTCCAACACCTTCAACACGCCGACGTGCGCGGCGCCGCGCGCGCCCCCGCCGCCGAGCACGAGGCCCACGCACGGCCGATCGCCGCCGGCGTCGGCCGGCGTGGCCTGCACCACCGGGGACACCCACAGGGCGGCCCCGATCAGGGCCAGAGTCACGCAACGCCGCATTCGCAAGTGCTCCTTCATTGACGGTGCGAATCATGCCCGCTCGCACTCCGCCTGCCGCACGCCTGCTGCGACGCAGCATGAATTTGGCGCCCCCAAGCCAACGAACGCCAGCGTATGGCGGGCCACCGTAACTCTGATTTAATGTGCCCCCCATCGCGGCCTTTCCGACGTCCGCGCTGTGCTGCCACCCCTGTCGTTCCGTCCTGTCCAGGAGTTACCGATGCCCCGCACCCGTCTCATCGTCGGCGCCGTCGCGCTGGCCCTCGCCGCCTCGTCGGCCCATGCGCAGCGCTTCAGCGGCGTTGTCAGCTTCGGCGACAGCCTGTCGGACGCCGGCAACGTCGGCCTCGTGCAGAACCCCGCCGGCGGCCCGAGCCAGAGCTTCACGACCAATCCCGATCCGGTGATGGTCGAGCTGCTCGCGCGCTACTTCGGCTTCACGCAGGCGCCGTCCCTGGTGCCGGGCGGCACCAACTTCGCCTTCGGCGGCGCCTGCGGCCGCGTGGCCACCGGCGCCACCTCGCCGCCGTGCAGCTCCTTCGCCGTGCCGCGCCTGAACCAGCAGATCGACCAGTACCTGCGCGGCAGCACCACGGTCGCCAACCCGAACGCCCTGTTCACCGTGTGGATGGGCGCCAACGATCTGTTTGGCGACATCCCGGTGTGGGCCTCCAACCCGGCCACGGCCTCGGCGAACGCCACCGTCGGCGGCGTGCCGGTCGCGACGGCCGTGGTGCAGCAGGTCGGACGCCTGCAGGCCGCCGGCGCCCGCAACATCGTCGTGCTGAACCTGCCCGACCTCGGCGTGACGCCGCAGTTCTCCGCCGGTCCGCTGGCCGCCGCCGGTCCGCTGGCGACGCTCGCGACGGTGAGCTACAACGGCGCGCTGTCGCAGGGCTTGTCGCAGCTAGGCACGGGCATCATTCCGGTCAACGTGTTCGGCCTGGTGAACGAAGTGCGCGCCAACCCGGGCGCATTCGGCCTCACCAACGTCACCGGCACCGCCTGCAACCTCGCCGTGCTCCCGGGCGGCAGCTCGCTGTTCTGCAACCCGAACGCGCAGGTCGCCGCGGGCGCCAATAACACCTTCCTGTTCGCCGACGGCGTGCATCCGACGGGTGCCGCGCACCGACTGCTCGCCGAAGTGACCGTGGCCACCATCAACGCGCCGGCGATTGTCTCGCTCGCGCCGGAAACCGCCATCGCGGCCTATGACGACCACGGCGGCGCGATCAACAGCGGCTTGTTCGACGAGTACCGCTTCGACCGCGACGACGGCACGGTGCGCGGCTACCTCCGCGCCACCGGTTCGAGCGGCGACATCACCGGTTCCAGCTTCTCCCCCGGCGCGGACAGCACCGGCTTCAGCCTCACCGGTGGCGCCAACTACCAGGTCAACGAGACCTTCACCTTCGGCGTCGCGGCCAGCATCGGCAACCAGAACCTCGACCCGGTGGGCGGCACCATCGACGGCAACACGGTGCTGTTCTCGGGCTACGGCGTGGTGAACTTCGGCGGCTTCTACGTCAACGCCATCGCCAGCGGCGGCAGCACCAACCTCGACCTCGCGCGCAACATCGTCCTCGGCCCCTCGGTGCGCATCGAAGGCGGCGAGACCGACGCCGACCACCTCGCCGCCGAGCTCGGCATCGGCTACGTGTTCAAGGGCGAGGCCCTGACCCACGGCCCGTTCGCCGGCATCGTGTGGCAGGAAGTGACCGTCGCGGCGTACGCCGAGGACAGCCTCGCCTCGACCGCGATGAACTTCCGTGAGTTCACCCGCGAGTCGATGGTCACGCGCCTCGGCTACCAGGCCAAGGCCGACTTCGGCGCCATCCAGCCCTACGCCCGCGTCGCCTGGAACAGCGAGGACGAGGACGGTCGCACCGTCGTCAACGCTGGCTCGAACAGCATGGGCGGCCGCTTCACCGTCGACGGCTTCGCGCCGGCCGGCGACTGGACCAGCGCCGACATCGGCCTCGGCTTCACGTTCTCCGATCGCTTCAGCGGCCACGTCACCTACACCGGCCGCTTCGGCGACGACGTGGTCGACCGCGACGCGCTGAGCCTCGGCCTGACGATGAGCTTCTGATCGAAGGCACCGGCGCACACCGGGTCAACGAAGGCCGCCTCGGGGCGGCCTTCGTCATTCTGGCATCCTGCCTCCATGCCGGATCCCGACTTCGCGGCGCTGGTGCAGCGCCAGCTCGACGCCTACAACCGCCGCGACGCCGCGGCCTTCGCCGCCTGCTTCAGCGCCGACGTGCGCTGCCAGCGCCATCCGGATGACGCGCCGTTCCTGCAGGGCCGCGAAGCGCTGCGGGCCTTCTACGCGCGCGAGCGCTTCGTCCACGCGGGCCTGCACGCCCGGCTGCTGCACCGCATCGACCTCGGCCGACGGGTCCTCGACCACGAGCACGTCGTCGGCCTCCCGGGCGGCGAGCGCGAAGTCGTCGCGGTCTACGAGCAGGGCGCGGACGGCCTGATCGGCCGGGTGTGGTTCATCGCGCCGGCCTGAGCCGTCGCGACAGGCGACTCAGTCGCGCTCGAACTTCGCTTCGAGCTCGATGCGCTGCTCGATGCCGG
>JAIXTZ010000358.1 GCA_027483745.1 Lysobacteraceae bacterium | reverse complement strand
GGCCCGCGCCACGATGGCGGCCGACCGCGTCGATCTCGTCGATGAAGATGATGCAGGGGGCGTTCTTCTTGCCCTGCTCGAACATGTCGCGCACGCGGCTGGCGCCGACGCCGACGAACATCTCGACGAAATCCGAGCCGGAGATGCTGAAGAACGGGACCTTGGCCTCGCCGGCGATGGCGCGCGCCAGCAGGGTCTTGCCCGTGCCCGGCGGGCCGACCATCAGCACGCCGCGCGGGATCTTGCCGCCGAGCTTCTGGAACTTGCCCGGGTCGCGCAGGAACTCGACGAGCTCGCCGACCTCTTCCTTGGCCTCGTCGCAGCCGGCGACGTCGGCGAAAGTGACCTTGATCTGGTCCTCGCTCATCAGCTTGGCCTTGGACCGGCCGAAGCTCATCGCGCCCTTGCCACCCCCCTGCTGCATCTGGCGCATGAAGTAGATCCACACGCCGATCAACAGCAGCACCGGCAGCAGGCTCATCAGCAGGCTGGGCAGGATGCTGTTGGACGGCAGGTTCTGCGTCACCTTGACGTTGTGGTCGAACAGCGTGTCGTTGAGGCGTTCGTCGCGGGGGTTGGCGGTGAGGACGCGATCACCGCCCTTCATCGTCGCGATCACCTCCAGCCCGTTCGGCGCGATTTCGACCGATTCGACGCGGCCGCCTTTCACGTCGCTGATGAACTCGTTGTAGCTGACCTCGCGCGTGCCGGCCGCGCCGAGGTTCATGCTCTGGAACACCATCGCGAGCAGGATGGCGACGACGAGCCAGAGGAGGAGGTTGCGGGCGAGATCGTTCATTTCATCGGTCCTTCGCGCTTGGCCGTTGCCAGCGCATACACCTCGGTCGACCGCTTGCGCGACGCCTCGGGCTTGCGGATCACCACGCGCTCGAAGCGCGTGCGCAGTTGCCTTACGTAATCGTCGAAGCCCACCCCCATGAACAGCTTGATGAGGAAGGCGCCGCCGCGTTTCAGGTGGCCGTCGCAGAAATCCAGCGCGAGCTCGGACAGATGCATCGCCCGCGCCTGGTCGGTGACGGTCACGCCACTCATGTTGGGGGCCATGTCGGAAAGCACAAGGTCGACCGGCGCACCCGCCAAGAGGGCTTCCAGCTGCGACAGTGTTTCCGACGCCCTGAAATCACCGTGAAGGAAGTCGACGCCGGCGATCGGTGGCATGTCGAGGATGTCCAGCGCCACCACGCGCCCGCGGTCGCCGAGCTGCTTGCGGGCCAGCTGCGACCAGCCGCCCGGTGCCGCGCCGAGATCGACGACGGTCATCCCCGGCTTCAGCAACTGGTCACGTTCGAGCAGCTCTTCGAGCTTGTAGGCCGCGCGCGAGCGCAAGCCTTCGGCCTGCGCCTTCTTCACGAAGGGGTCGCTGAAATGCTCCTTGAGCCAGCGCTGGCTGGACTTGCTGCGGGTGGCCATGGCACCGCCGTCGGGAAGGCCCCCCATGATACCCTGCGCGCCCTTCGGGCCGCCCCGGGCCGAAGGTCCTGCTGCCGCCCAAGGTCAACGCCATGCCCATCGCCCTCACTTCGTCCCAGAAGCGCTACCTGCGCGGGCTCGCTCACGACCTGAAGCCGGTGATCCTGGTCGGCGGGAAGGGCGTGACCGATGGCCTGGTGGCGGAGACCGCAAGCGCCCTGCAGATCCACGAATTGATCAAGGTGAAGGTGGCTGCGGAGGACCGCGAGGCTCGCGACCTCGCCATCGCCACCCTGGCGGACGCGGCAGATGCCGCGCTGATCGCGCGGATCGGCAACATCGCCGTGATGTTCAAGCCGCGCGCCGAAAAGCCGCTGATCGCCCTGCCGCGCTGAACCATGGCGCTGGCCCAGGAACAGCCCGATTTCCGCTTCGTGCCCCGCGGCGTCGATGCCGAGGGGCGGGTGACGATCAACGACACCCGTTTCGAGGCGAGCTTCCTCGTGTCCGGCGACCAACTGATCGAAGGCTGGCGGCCGCGGAACGTGGCCGACCTGCAGCCCACCGATCTCGACGCGCTCTTCGCCTTGCAGCCGACGGTGATCCTGCTCGGCACCGGAACGCGCCATGCGTTCCCCGCTCCGGCCGTGATGGCGGCCGCGCTCACCCGAGGCATCGGCTTCGAGCCGATGGTGAATTCGGCTGCGGCGCGCACCTTCGCGGTGCTGGCCGGCGAGGGCCGCAAAGTCGTGGCGGCCTTCCTGATCGACCCGGACTCCTGACGCAGCGGCCAAGCCGACCGGATGGCGCTGGCGCTCAGCGCCGGGGCAGCAGCGGCGCCGGATCGACCGGCTTGCCGTTCCGACGGATCTCGAAATGCAGCATGTCGCGACTGGTGCCGGTGCGGCCCAGTTCGGCGATCTGCTGCCCGGCACTGATGTTCGCGCCCTCGGCGACGAGGCGACGGCGGTTGTGGCCGTAAGCCGAGAGCCACTCGTCGTTGTGCTTGATGATGATCAGCTCGCCATAGCCCACCAAGCCCGCGCCGGAATACACCACCGTGCCCGCGGCCGCCGCGCGCACCGGCTGGCCGGCGGTGCCGGCGATGGCGATGCCCTGCCGCGCCTTGTCGCCCTCGGCGTATCGCGAGATCACCTGCCCCTGCGTCGGCCACTGCCATTGGCCGGCGCGAAACGCCGCCGTACCGGCGGGACCGGTCGGCGTCGAGGCCGGCACCGACGGCGCGGAGGGGGGCGATGCCACGACGGGACTCGACGGCCGAGGTGCCGGGCCGGGCGGTGGTGAGGACGGCGGAGTTGTGGCCACCGGAGCGCTGGACGACACGACCGGACGGGAGGCCGGAACCGACGGCGCGGTTGGCGCACCCGTCGGCCCCGACGATCCCGCAGGGCCGCGCGGCATCGGGGGCGGCCCGGAGGCCACGGCGGCCGCAGGCCGTGGCGGGGTGGGGCTCGATGCCACGGGACGCGTCGTGCTTGCCCGAGGCGGGCTCAAGCGGAGCACCTGGCCCGGCTGGATCAGGTAGGGCTCGCCGATCCCGTTCCAACGCGCGACTTCGCGCCAATCAAGGCTGTTGCGGAACGCGATGCCGTACAGCGTGTCGCCGGCTTGCACGACGTGGGAGGGGCCACGAGGCGCGGTCGACGCCGGCGCAGGCCGCGACGTGGTGTGGACGGGGCGCGGCGCTGCTTCCTCGCGCACCACGGTGGTACTGGCGCAGGCGCCGAGCAGCAAGGCCGCGGCGCACAGCGCGAGGGCACGCACGGCGCCGAAGGCCGGATTCCGATTCCGCATCACTGCACTCCCGACAGCAAGGGCACGAACACCACTGCGCCCAGATCGTCCTGAAGGACGCTGTCGCCCTCGCGACGCAGGCGCAGCAGGCGCTGGGCGCTGCTACCGCCCACCGGCGCAACGAGCGTGCCGCCCGGCGCGAGCTGTTCGAGCAGGGGCGCTTCGAGCGCCGCGCCACCGGCGGTGACGATGATGGCGTCGAACGGGGCGTGTTCCGGCCAGCCGAGGCGGCCGTCGTCGTGGCGCGAGCGGATGTCAAGCGACAGCTGGCGGAAGCGGCGGCGCGCGTCGCGCAGCAGCTCGTCGATGCGCTCGACGGTGAACACCTCGATGCCGAGCGTGGCCAGCACGACGGCCTGGTAACCGCTACCCGTACCGATCTCGAGCACGCGCTTCGGCAGGCCGCGCTCGATCAGCGCCTCGGTCATCCGGGCGACGACCCAGGGCTGCGAAATGGTCTGCCCGCGACCGATCGGCAATGCCGTGTCCTCGTAGGCGCGGCTGGCCAACGCTTCATCGATGAACTGGTGGCGCGGCACGCCGGCGATGGCGCGCAGCACGCGCTCGTCGCTGATGCCCTGCTCGCGAAGGCGCTGCAGCAGGCGTTCGACGGCCCGCTGGCCGGTCATCCCGACACCCGGCACCGCGCGCGGAGCGAGCTTCAGCGGCGTGGTCATGCGCGCGCCAGGCCCTTGGCCAGCCCGCCCACCCAACCGGCGACCGTTTCCAGCGCCTGGTAGCGCGTCAGGTCAACGTGGATCGGCGTGATCGAGACGAAACCGCGCTTCAGCGCGTCGAAATCGGTGCCCGGGCCGGCGTCCTGTTCGGGGCCGGCGGGGCCGATCCACCAGACCGGCCGGCCGCGCGGGTCCGTCTGCGCGACGCAGGGCTCGGCGCGATGGCGGTGGCCGAGGCGCGTCACCTCGAACCCGGCGACCTCGGCCCAAGCGCGATCCGGCACGTTGACGTTGAGGATGGTGTCGGCCGGCAGCGGGTCGGCCACGAGGCGCGCCACGAGTTCGACGGCCACGCGGGCCGCCGTGTCGAAATGCAGGCCCTGATGGTCGCGCGTCACCAGCGACATCGCGATGGCGGGCAAGCCGAGGAAGCGCCCCTCCATCGCTGCGGCCACGGTGCCCGAGTAGATGACGTCGTCGCCGAGGTTGGCCGCGTTGTTGATGCCGGAAACGACGATGTCCGGCTGCTCGTCGAGCATGCCGGCGAGGGCCAGATGCACGCAGTCGGTCGGCGTGCCGGCCACGCTGTAGACGCCGTCGCGCAGGCGCTTGGCGCGGATCGGCATGTCGAGCGTGAGCGAATTGCTGGCGCCGCTGCGGTCGCGGTCCGGGGCGACGACGGTGACCGCATGGCCGGCGGCCTTGAGGCCCTCGGCGAGGGCGTGGATGCCCGGGGCATCGACCCCGTCATCGTTGCTGACCAGAACGCGCATGGAATCCCCACTGGAGCGAGTCGCCATGATAGCGAATGACGGCGGCGTCGATGCCGTGCTCGCACGCCTTCGGCTAGCCTGTGCGTCCATGAAGATCCCCCGCGCCCTCCGCAAGGCCGTCACCCGCAAGCCCGCGCCCGTCGCGGCACCCGAGCCCGAACCGGACGACGCGGCGCTGTTCCGCTCGGCCATCGGCCCGGTGCGGGTGATCGAGGCCGACGCGCCGGCCGTCGAAGCCCCCAAGCCCCGTCCCGACACCCGCCGCCACGACGAAGACGAGGCCGAGGCCCTGAGGGAGACGATGCGCCAGCCGCTCGATGCGCTGGCCTACGCGATGGGCGAAGTGCTGGAGTTCCGCCGCGACGAGGTGCCGATGCCGACGCTGAAGCGACTGAAGCGCGGCGAGTTCGCGGTGCAGGACGAACTGGATCTGCATCGGATGCGCGTCGACGAGGCCGAAGCGGCGCTGCGGGTCTTCCTCGGCGAGGCGCGGCGCGCGCAGTTCCCGTGCGTTCGTCTCGTGCATGGCAAAGGCCTGCGATCGGAAGCCGGCCCCGTGCTGAAGGCCCTCGTCGATCGCGTACTGCGCCACCGGGGCGATGTCCTCGCCTTTGCCTCGGCGCCACCGGCGCAGGGCGGCACCGGCGCGACACTGGTTCTGCTGCGCGGCCCCTGAGGCCGCGCAGCACTCAATCGCCGTCGGGCAGCGCGTCGCCCGCGCCTTCGCCGCTCTCGCCGCAGAGCCCGGCCAGCACGGCGGTGGCGTAGCAGCCCGGCGGCAGGCGGAAGCGCAGTTCAAGGGCGTCGTCGGCCGGCCACGTCCAGGCCAGCCCCTCCGCGCGAACGCGCAGCGCGCGGCGCTCCTGCGACAAGCCAGCCTCTTCGAGGCCCTTGCACAGCGCCGCCTCTTCGGCAGCGACGGCGGATTCCAGCGCATTCGCCGCGCCCGTCGTCCGCAACGCGCCACGCCCCCAAAGCGGGCCGGTGGAATGCAGGTCGAACGCGGCCACGCGGGCCTCGAGTTCGGGGGTGATCGGCTCGGGGCCGAACACGCTCTTGCGGCCATCGAGCATGAACACTTCACCGTCGATGGCGCGTTCCCAACTGCCGTCGGCGACGCGCGTTTCGAGCACGCGATTGAACAGCTCGGAGCGCGCGGCCGAGAGCAGCATCGAGCGGGTTTCGCGCCCCACCTTGGCGCCTGCGAACATCCGTCGCGCCTGCCCGACGTTGTCGCCGAAGCGGCCGAAGCGCTGCACGCCGAAGCGGTTGGGCACGCCTCGATCGGCGATCGACTGCAGGCGCACTTCGATGGCGGCGCGCAAGGCATCGTCGGGCACCTCGCCACCCGGACCACGCAACTCACGCAGCGTGATCGTGAAGGCATTGCCGGCCAGCCCGCCGCGCGGCAGCTTGCGCGCGTGCCATTCGTGCGCGATGACGCGGATACCGTCGCCCTCGAGCGACTCCAGCGCCGGCGCGACGCGCTTCGGCAGGTGCACGGTGAAGCGCTGCCGCGTCACCGCCTGCTTGTCCTTGAGGCCGGCGTAGCCGATCGCCACCGGCGCCACGTTCGCCCAGCGGCACAGGCGCTGAACGATGTCCGTGGTGGCATGGCCACGCTTCTCGATCCACAGCTGCAGGTGCTCGCCCTGCCCGATCGCCGGTTCGGTGGCGATCTCCTCGACGACGAAGTCCTCTGGCGAGGCCTTGATGCGGGCGGCGAACAGCGGCGCGCCGAACGGCGAGGCGCTCACGCGCGCTCCAGCAGCACGACGGCCAT
>JAIXTZ010000322.1 GCA_027483745.1 Lysobacteraceae bacterium | reverse complement strand
CCTCGACAAGGAAAGCGAAGGCCTGATCCTGTTGACCAGCAACGGCGACATCGTCAACGAGATCCTGCGCGCCGAGAACAGCAAGGAGAAGGAGTATCTGGTCGGCGTCAACAAGGACGTGACCATGGAATTCCTCCGCGGCATGGCCCGCGGCGGCATCGCCATGCACGGACAGACCACGCTGCCGTGCAAGGTCTCGAAGATCGGCCCGGTCGGCTTCCGCATCGTCCTCACACAGGGCCTCAACCGGCAGATCCGCCTGATGTGCACGCACTTCGGCTACCGCGTGAAGCGCCTGTTCCGCAGCCGAATCGTCAACATCCAGATCGGCCACCTGAAGCCGGGCCAGTGGCGCAACCTCACTGACGCCGAACTGCGCGGCCTGCTGCCGAACCGCACGGAGTGGTGAGGCGGCGGCCCGAGGGCCGCCGCTCTGCTCAAGTCAGCGCTGGCAGCGCGAAGGCGAACAGCGCGCCGGTGATCGTGGCGAGCACCGAAAACACGTAGAGCCCGTTCGACCAGCGGCGCAGCCGCGTGCAGGCCCGGGCCAGCGCCGGATCGGCCGGGCAGGGCGCCGAGCGCGCCCGCCAGAGCAGCATCCCGGCGATGGCGAGCGCGAGCGCCGCCACGCCGAACACCAGGCCTTTGCGCTCCGAGAGCCAGATCAGCTGCGGCACGGCGGTGACCAGCCCGGCGAGAGTGGCCCCCGCGCCGACGCTGACCATGACCGCCGGCAGCACGCAGCAGACCAGCGTGCCCGAGCTGGCCAGCAGGGCACCGAAGGCGCCCCACAGGCCCTGCTTCAACTCATTCACCGCTGACCTCGGCCTTGATGGCGGCGACCGTGGCGTCGGTGCGCTGGATGCCCACCACGGTGTAGCCCGCGTCGGTGAGCAGCTTCGTCGCCGTGGCATCGGCGATGTCCTGCCCGTCCTTGAGGCCCACGGCAACCAGCTTGTTCTCGAGGCTGACGAACACCTCGGCGGTGGCGGCGTCCTTTTTGAACGCATGGGTGATGCCGTCGGCGCAGAAGGCGCAGACGAGGCCGTTGACCTCGATGCGCAGGCTGCGGGCGTCGAGCGTCGGAGCCGCGAACGTGGCAGCGAGCACGAGCGCCGCGGCGGCGAGGGAGAGGAAGGAGCGGATCATGGGAGTGTCCTTTGGAGTTTTTGGGTATCGCAGGGCGGGGTTCAGAGATTGACCATCACGTTGGCGAGCGGTCGGCCATCGGCGTCGGCGCCCACTTCCAGCCACCAGCGGGTGGTGAAGAAGCGCAGGACCGCGACCGACTTGATGTCGTCGTCGAGGGCGTTCGTCGTGCGCATGCCCTTGAGCACCACCCAGGCCGCGACCCGGTCGATGTCGTGCTCGTAGGGCGCCCAGCCGATCGCGGCGGTGTCGAAGCGGTGCGACCAGCCATTCCCCTCGTGCAGTTCGCTGACCAGCGAGGTGTAGATGCGCCGGGTTTCGTAGTCCAGCTGCACGCCGACGTGCCGCGCCAGCCCGTCGCCGAGCGCGGTACGGCCTTGGCCGACCCCGCCCCAGACGAAGGCGTTGGCTTGGGCCGACGGCAGGTTCCAGCGGTGCAGCAGGCGGGCGGCGCGAACGTAGCCGAGCTCCAGCTCGCTGCTGCGGGACAGGTCGGTGGCGCGTAGGCCGCCCGCGGAGAGCGACCAGCGATGGCTGGGCGAGTAGGTGTAGCTGAAACGGTCGACGTCGGGCTCGTGTTCGACCATCAGCATGTGGCCGCCGGCGTAGGAAATCGGGCGGGCGGCGAGCGGCGACGCGAGCGCGACGCCGACGAGGGCCATCAGGCCCGTGGAAAGAAAGCGTGGCATGGGAACTCCGTGCGGCAGGCCCCTCGGGGCCTGCGATGCAGAGCCATCGCGCCGGGGCGCGACGGGGCGGCGTGACGGGTTCAGCCGATGGGCGGGCGGAGCGGGGACTGCGCGGTCCAGTGGACGGCGGGCAGGATCGGCGTCGCGCCGGGGCCGGCAGTCGGCCGGTGCTCGCTCGTGAGCACGAGCAAAGACGTCACGCCGAGCGCTTGGGCGCAAGCCCAGCGGCAGGACTCACCGAGCGCCGAATCGCCGCAGCAATCGGCCGCCGCGGCCGGGTTGGGTTCCACCACCGCGGCCGCCAACGCGTGGCAGGGCGGCAGCGTGGCGGCGGATTCGGTCGCCAAGGGTGCTGGCGTGTCGCCCGTCGACCCCGCGGCCGCTGAGGCATGCATCGCGACGGCCACGCTGGCCTGCAGCAGCACCGCCAGCGCCAGAAGGGCGTGCAGAGCGAAGCGCAGCAGGGGCGGGCAGGCGAGAGTCATCGAAGCTCGAGTCTAGCGGGCCTAAGACCCCACCTGAACCGCGGAGTTCCCCTCCCAGACAAAAAAGTTGGCTTTCGTCAAGAAAAGGTTTAAGGTCGGCCTCGCTGAGCTTGCCGGGTCACGGTGAATTGTGTCCCGATGCGGTAGATCGATGATCCGCTACATCGCCCTTGTGTTGCCTCCCAGCAGACAGCCGCCGGTCCCAAAACCGGTGAAAACCTCAAAACATCGAATCTGTTCCTAGGAGACAACTCATGTCCGATCGTCAGACCGGCACCGTCAAGTGGTTCAACGACGCCAAGGGCTTCGGCTTCATCTCGCGCGAAGGCGGCGAAGACCTGTTCGTTCACTTCCGCTCGATCCAGGGCTCGGGCTTCAAGACGCTGAAAGAAGGCCAGAAGGTCAGCTTCACCGTCGTGAAGGGCCCGAAGGGCCTGCAGGCCGACGCCGTCCAGGCGCTCTGAGCCGCACCCACGCGTTTGCGTGACGAACCCCGGGCTTGCGCCCGGGGTTTTTCATTT
>JAIXTZ010000157.1 GCA_027483745.1 Lysobacteraceae bacterium | reverse complement strand
GCCTAACGCGTGAGTTAAGCGGCAGCTCCAATCGCGAAGCGATTGGACTGTCCGCTTGAACGAATAGTTAGGCGGAATGTGCCGGAGCGCGGACTAGCCGGCAAGGCGGATTTGAGTTTTGTTGTGCCCGCGCCTGCCAGGAGCTCTCACTGGCCACTCTGCAGCCCATCGGTCTTGCAACGCGGAGCTACACAGCGCGGGCGGGCCGGATGTCTCGCGGCGAGAGAGTCTCGGCTTGCTGAGAACGGACTCGCCTCAGACCACCGTAGAACCAATCGCCTAACGCGTGAGCTAAGCGGCCACATCAATCGCGAAGCGATTGATTGGTCCGCTTGAGCGAAATGTTAGGCCGCAATCGCTGCAGCCCGGAAAACAAACACCCACATGCCGAGAACCGCGATGAAGTTGACCGTAAAGACTGCGCCGCGGAGCCGAACATTTGTGGTGAGAACCTGGACGCAAGTGTGAAGGACTCGGCCAGCGACAAACAACCATGCAAGAGAGACAGCGAGCTGGTCTGTTGCATTGAGAAGATGCAGGAGCACGCACGCCACGTAGAAGAGAGTCGGCCACTCGAACTGATTGGATAGGTTGGCGCTAATGCGAGGCTCGAATGCAGAGAATGGATTGGAGCCATCCGGACGACGCCCAATGCCCCAGATTGCTGGGGCTCTCGCAATGGTCAGCAGCGCGTACAGAAACGCCGCGAGGAGCACGTGCGCAAGCATTGGGAGAACAAGCTGCTGGAGCATCGAAGAACCTGTGTTTGCGGCCTAACGCTGGAGCTAAGCGGCCACATCAATCGCGAAGCGATTGATTGGTCCGCTTGAGCGAGTAGTTAGGCCAAATCTCCGGCCTGATAGAGGACCACCCCAGACTCGGGAGCCAAGAGGGAGACGACATCTACTGTATGGAAGAAGTCGATCTCGTGTTTGCATTCGGGCGTGGGGGAGACGTTGGTCGTTATGTGATCGTACGGAGCGCCAATGTCACGACCCCAAACGATGTTGTGAATGATGCACTGCTCACCGCTGGTGCGGATTGCAAGCGTCGGCAACCCATTACGCTCGCAGAGAATCGCAGTCACGGGATCGAGAAGCTGATCGGTCATGTGGGCCTAACGTCTGAGTTAAGCGGCAGCTCCAATCGCGTAGCGATTGGACTGTCCGCTTGAACGAATAGTTAGGTCTACCCAGCGGGGGACCAAACCAACTGAACCTCATCGAGTGGACCAGAGCAAACAAAAACCACCTGCTCTCGAACGGGCGCCAGATTGAGCACCCGCTCTTGAAACTCAATGAGGCCGTTAACCATCTCAAGATACAAATGCGCCTCATCGAAAACAGAGGGGAGATCCAAGCGCCCAATGTCTACCAGCTCGAAGTCTCCAAGAGAAAGACTCCGGCCGATGTTGCACTGCCATCGCTCAGCAGACTTAAGGTCCCCACTCTCAACTGCCTTGCGAAAGTGCTTCCAATTGTACTGATTGATCCCAAGAACGGACTTTTCCGAGGTGGCCTTTGTATCGGCACATACGGAGACTGCCCCAGACTCGTGATCGCGATATAACGCGAATGTGTACACGGGGAAGCGCCGCTCTTCGAGCTCGGCGACGGCGCTAGCGAGGACACTGCGGACGATGCGGGCTGTAGCGCTCATTGGGTAGACCTAACGTCTGAGTTAAGCGGCAGCTCCAATCGCGAAGCGATTGGA
The DNA here is from genome assembly GCA_027483745.1 of Lysobacteraceae bacterium. The sequence continues at coordinate 2,116 of JAIXTZ010000157.1, read as the reverse complement.
CTGTCCGCTTGAACGAATAGTTAGGCGGAATGTGCCGGAGCGAGGACTAGCCGGCAAGGCGGATTTGAGTTTTGTTGTGCCCGCGCCTGCCAGGAACTCACACCGGCTACATTGCGGACTGGCGGACTTGCGACGCGGACCAACACAGCGCGGGCAGGCCGGATGTCTCGCTGCGCGATAGTCTCGGCTTGCTGAGAACGGACCCGCCTCAGACCACCGTAGTACCAACCGCCTAACGCGTGAGTTAAGCGGCAGCTCCAATCGCGAAGCGATTGGACTGTCCGCTTGAACGAAAAGTTAGGCTGCCCAAGTAGAAGCAACGCCGAAAACCACCCAACCCATTAAGGCTTTTCAGCGCGATTATCTGCGCGCTGTTTCAGCAAATAGACAAGCAGCGCGCCAGCTCCAAAGAACAATGCGATCCCGCCGCTGACAAGACCAAGCATCGCTGTCGATTCAAGCGACGCACGAACGAGATCAGCTCGGTTACCAACCGCCCCTGAAGAGTGCACAAGCCTTTCGATCTCAAGATCCGACTGGTAGCTCAGCTTTGCGACTAGTGCGAAAACAGCGAAGCTCACGCCGAAGGCCCAAAGCTTCCCCCGCCAAGTAGCGGAAGCGAAGTAAAGAAGTGCGCCAGTTACCAAGCTGGGAGCAATTGCAAACACCGCAACATTGAAGGCGAGATGTTGCCCGCCATCCGAGATCACCACGCCAAGAGTTGAAGCTTGAATTAGGGCAATCGCGATAGCGATCACCACACATGCAACAAAACGCAGCACTGAAAGCATCTGAACCTCTCCCTGTTCTGTTCAACAAACTGACGGCTCAAGGATTCCCTTGCGCGACCCTACGGATTCCATACCGTCGATAGACCTCACTAATGCGATCGAACGGCATCGACCCTTCCATGATCTCGTAACAGGCAACAACTCGATTGTCTTCATCCACGATCAGCCTAACGTCCCTCACACCTGGAATACCTGCAAGAGCACTCATAACGTCAGTCCCGAGTCGGTTTCCAGAATTGGAAAGCGGATCTCGCTCAAAGACAGCTTCAGGCATGTCACCCCTCCCTGCGTGATGATCGTTAGCGCATCAACAGCCTAACGCGTGAGCTAAGCGGCAGCATCAATCGCGAAGCGATTGATCTGTCCGCTTGAGCGAACTGTTAGGCGCAAAGTTAAACGCCTGAAATGATGGATGCACGCTGCCGCTCGTGCTCGGCCGCGGTGATCTTGCCGGCAACATGCAGCGCATTGAGCTTTGCAAGTCGCTGCTCGGGAAGGGCACTGCGGCGCAAATGGCGAACAATGAAGAAAGCCGCAGCGACAGCAAGAACTGGAACTGCGAGGACCAGCAGCTGAGCGAAGAGTGTGAGACTGAGATTCATTGGGGGGGGGCCTCCGTGCAGGTACGTTGTGAATGCGCCTAACTACTTGTGTACCCCGCGAGGGGGTGTAGCAGAAGCCTGAAGGGCCACTGCGCGTCGGTCAACGGCTGAAATCCTACGCAGCATCAACGCGATATCCGATGGTTGAGGGGGTTTCGGCCCGCCATGCTCGTGCTGACAGCGACGGAATGCGCGGCGGGAATACCGGGATGAAAAAATCGGGCGGCGAGTCGGGGGTGCTAAAGGACCCGCGGGAAGTGGCGCTTAGTGCGGCGACTCCGAGGGAGGTGATCGACGCGGTTCGCCTCATGTTGCGGACGAAGCACTACAGCATTCGGACGGAGCATGCGTATCTCGGGTGGATTCGCCGGTATATCGCGGAGAACGGGCGGAGGCACCCTAAAGAAATGGACGGGCGAGCGCTGGGCGCATTCCTGACCCGCTTGGCGGTGGAAGGCCGGGTGTCGGCGAGCACGCAGTCGCAGGCGCTGTCGGCCTTGCTCTTTCTGTATCGCGAGCTGCTCGGGATGTCGCCGGAGTGGCTGGACGACGTGGTGCGGGCGAAGCGCAGTTTGCGCGTGCCGGTCGTGCTCTCGCGGGGGGAGGTTGTGCGCCTGCTCTCGCGGATGCAGGGCCGCGAGTGGCTGATGGCCTCGCTGCTGTATGGCTCCGGCCTGCGCCTGATGGAGGTCATCCGTTTGCGGGTGAAGGATGTCGACTTCG
>JAIXTZ010000038.1 GCA_027483745.1 Lysobacteraceae bacterium | reverse complement strand
TCGCGGGCGATGGCCTCGGCCTCGGCCGTGATCACCGCGAGCCAGTCCGCCCCGGCCGCACGCAGCGCCGCACGCATGCGCCGGATGGCCCACATCAGGTTCACCGCGGTGGGGCGCGAGGCGTTCAGTGCGTCGAGCTGCGAGGCCATCAGGCGCTCGGCCTCAAGGCCATCAGCCGCCTGCGTGCCCTGCCCGGCCAGAACCACGCCCCAAGCGGCGGAAATGCCGATCGCCGGCGCGCCGCGGACGGCAAGGTCGCGGATGGCGACGGCCACCTCGGCGGCACTGTCGCAGCGGAGGTTCACCGTCTCGAACGGCAGGCGGCGCTGGTCGAGCAGCAACAGGCGGTCGTCCATCCACTGGATGGGTCGGATGCGGTCGTATCGGTCGTAATCGAGGCTCATGCGTCTATGCTAACCGCCATGCCCACGAGCCCGAAGCGTCCGGCCAGCGTCGCCGGCACCGAAGCCCGACTCCACGCCGCCTCGGTTCAGGCGGGTGCCGGAGCCGCCATCGACGTGGCCCTGCACACCCTGCCCCTGCTGCGGCCCTTCATCCCGAAGCGGATGCTCGACGCGGCCGAGCGGCTGAAGCCCGCCACGGTCCGCCGCGACCTGGTCAAGACGATCTATGCCCGGCACGGATTGAAGCCGGCGCGCTGGGAGATCGAGAGCGTGCTGGCCGTGGCCGAGACGCAGGCGAAGCTGAGCCCGCTCACCCGCAAGGACGGTCTGCGCGACCTGCTGCACGAGTGGCTGCCGGCGCCGCTGATCCAACCCCTGCTGCGCTTCACGCCGGTAGAGCCGCTGGTGGCGGAAACCACGCGCGCCGTGGCCACCACGTGGGCGGCCGGGCGTTACGCCGATGCGGTGTGCCGGGTGCGGAAAGCGGGCATGGACTGGCTGCCGGCCCCGCTGGGCGAGGCGCTGGAGATCGCACCCGCCAAGCTCCGCGATTTCAGCGCCGAGGCGCTGACGATGGCCCTGCCGCCGCTCAAGCTGGCGGCGGCTTGGGGCGGCCAGGTGTTGCGGGCCTCGGGCCGCATCGCAAAGGCCGCAGGCCGCGCTGCACGCGAGCCCACGGCGAAGCCGTCGGCCTCGCCAACGTCGGCGCGCCCCGCGAGGGCGCCCCGGAAGCGCGCCGCGGTCACCACACCGAAAACTCGGCGCGGCAACCCCGGCTGACCCACAGCCCACGCCGGTCGAAGCCCCAGGTGTAACCCTCGGTGCATTCGCCGCGCGAGAGCTGGCGCTCAAGGCGCACGTCGCGCGCGTACCCGATGTCGCAATACTGGGTGCGGCCGCTTTGCGATTCGCAGCGGATCATTCGCCCGCCCCCGTGGCCGTGACCGGGACCGCCGCCCCACCCGCCTCCGCCCTGCCAGCCACCATCGCCAGGCCGGCCACCGCCACCGCTGGCGAATTCTCCGCGGCAGCCTTCAGCCACCCAAACGCCACGACGGTCCCAGCCCCAGGTGCGGCCCTCGATGCAGGCGCCGCGCGACAGCTGGCGCACCAGCACGACGCCGCCACGCGCATCCATCGCGCAGTAGTTCTGACGTCCATTGTGGCTTTCGCAGCGGATCACCGAACCGCCGCCATACCCACCACCGTAGCCATCGCCATAGCCGCCTCCGGGATGGCCCGCGTAGCCGCCGCCAACCTCGAACTCGGCGCGACAGCCTTCACTCACCCAGACACCGCGCCGATCCCAACCCCAAGTGCGGCCTTCGATGCAGGCGCCACGCGACAGCTGGCGAACCAGGACAACGCCGCCACGGGTGTCGACCCGGCATTGGTTGGTTCGGCCGTCGTGGCTTTCGCAACGGAAGCGCTCGGCGGGCGCGTAGCCGTACTGGGCGGCTGCAGGCATGGAGAACGACGAAGCCCCGAAGAGGGCGACGAGGGCGAAGAAGGAGTGGCGTGCGGACATGGGCGGCCTCGGTCTGGAACGCGACGATGAGCATCATCGGCGATCAATGAATGGCCGGGAAACATCGCCGGCCCGGCGCACCGCGCCTCCGCCGTCGATGCCGTTCGTTCAGGCGTTCGCGAAGTCGTATGCGAGCACGTCGGCGATCCGCGAGGTTCCAAGCACTCCCATCAGGAGGCGGTCCACGCCGAGGGCCACGCCGGCGCAGTCGGGCATCGCGGGCAGGGACGCGAGGAGGGCTTCGTCCATCGTTGGCAGCACGTCTCCTCGCGTCGTCCGGACAGCGTGGTCTCGCTCGAAGCGGGCGCGCTGTTCAGCGGCATCGTTCAACTCGTGGTAGCCGTTCGCGACCTCGAGGGGGCCGAGATAGAGCTCAAAGCGCTCGGCCACCGTGGGCTGGTCGGCGGCTTCGCCGGAGCGAAGTCGTGCGAGCGCCGCCTGGGTTGCCGGCCAATCATGGACGACGGTGATCGCATCGGGGGCGAAGGACGGCTGCAGTCGATGCGTCATCAGCAGGTCGAGCCAGTCGTCGCGGCCGAGGCCCTCGGGATCGATCTGCACGTCGCCGAGCGCGGCACGCAGCGCCGCGACGGGCGCGGCGTGCGGGTCAAGCCCGAAAGCCTCGCGATACAGCGTCGCGAAATCGAGCGTCCGCACCGACGCCGGCGCGCGCCCCACCAACGCCATCGCGGCGGTGACGAGGGCGACGGTCTCGTCGGCGAGGCGGCGGTGGTCCCACCCGACGCGATACCACTCGAGCATGGTGAATTCCGGGTTGTGCCGCCCACCCGCTTCGCCGTCGCGGAACACCCGACCCAGTTCATAGCAGTCCCCGAAGCCTTCGGCGAGCAGCCGCTTCAGCGGGAACTCGGGCGAGGTGCGCAGCCAGCGCTGTCGCGGACCGCCACTCGACGGACCGGTGAAGTCGAGCGTGAAGCTGCGGATGTTCGGATCGGTATTGCCGGCGCGACTGAGCACCGGGGTTTCAACCTCGACGACGCCTCGCGCCGCGAAGAAGTCGCGGAACAGCGCGTTCAGCCGGGCGCGGAGATGCAGCGCGGCGTGGCGGGCGTTCACGCGATGCGGCCCTGGGCACGGAGGAAGTCGAGCAGTCCCGCTTCGTCCCAGACCTCGATGCCGAGCTCACGAGCCTTGTCGAGCTTCGAGCCGGCCGCCTCACCCGCGACCACGAGAGAGGTCTTCTTCGAGACGCTACCCGCGACCTTCGCGCCCAGCGCTTCCAGATGCGCCCCGGCCTCGTCGCGACTGAAGGCCGAGAGGCCGCCCGTCAGGACGACCGTCTTCCCGGCCAGGGGCCCTTCCGCCACGCGTTGCGGCGGTCCTTCGGGCCAATGCACGCCGCGCTCGCGCAGCGCCGTGATCACCTCGCGGTTGTGGGCCTCGGCGAAGAAGCCATGGATGCGGGCCGAGACCACCGGGCCGACGTCCGGCACGGCGAGGAGTTCATCAATACTGGCGGCCATCAGCGCGTCCAGCCCGCCGAACCAGCGGGCGAGTTGCTTCGCCGTGGCCTCGCCGACGTCCCGGATGCCCAGCGCGAAAAGCAAGCGCTCCAGCGCGGTGTTGCGGCTCTGGTCGATACCGCCCAGCAGGTTCTCGGCCCAGCGCGTTGCGATCTTTCCCTGCTTCACCGTCTCCGGCGTCACGCCGTCGCGCGCGTCGGCGCGGCGCTTCATGGCCAGCAGGTCATCGAGCGTCAGGCGGTAGAGATCGGCGACGGTCTGCACGTAGCCGAAATCCACCAGGTCTTCGACGAAGCGCTCGCCGAGGCCCTCGATGTCCATCGCGCGACGCGAGGCGAAGTGGATCAGCGCCTGCTTGCGCTGCGCCGGGCAGAACAGGCCGCCCGTGCAGCGCATCACCGCCTCGCCCTCCGCGCGTTCCACCGCCGAGCCGCACTCCGGGCAGGCCGTGGGCATGAGGAAGGCGGGATGCAGCGGCGACCCGTCGGCGGCGAGCGGCCGACGCTCCGGGACGATGCGAGCCACCTCGGGAATCACGTCGCCGGCGCGCCGCACGACCACGGTGTCGCCGAGGCGGACGTCGAGCCGCACGATCTGGTCGGCGTTATGCAGGGTGGCATTGGTGACGACGACGCCAGCCACGCGGACCGGCTTCAACCGGGCCACCGGCGTGATCGCGCCGGTGCGGCCGACCTGCACGTCGATGCCCTCGATCACCGTCACTTCTTCCTGCGCCGGGAACTTGTGCGCGATGGCCCAGCGCGGCGCGCGGGAAACGAAACCCATCTGCTCCTGCTGGTCGCGGCGGTCCAGCTTGTAGACGACACCGTCGATGTCGTACGGCAACGTGTCGCGCGCCACGCCGATGCGTGCGTAGTAGGCGAGCGTGCCATCAAGGCCTTCGGCCACGGCGATCTCCGGCGCCAGCGGCAGCCCAAGCCCACCGAGGCGGCGCAGCAAGGCCGAATGCGTGTCGGGCACCTCGAAACCATCGACCTCGCCGATGCCGTAGGCGAAGAAGGCCAGCGGACGCTTCGCGGTAACGCGCGGATCGAGCTGACGCAGCGAACCCGCTGCACCATTGCGCGGATTGGCCAAAGGCTTCTCGCCGTTCGCGAGCGCCTGCGCGTTGAAGCGTTCGAACGCGGCCTTGGGCATGTAGACCTCGCCGCGGACCTCGAGCACCGCCGGAGGTGTCTCGCCCACCGGCATCCGCAGGGCCAGGGGAATGGCGCGGATCGTCCGCAGGTTGGCGATGACGTCCTCGCCCGTGGTGCCGTCGCCGCGCGTCGCACCTTGGATGAGCACCCCGTGCTCATAACGCAGCGTGATCGCGAGGCCGTCGATCTTCGGCTCGACGGAGAAAGCCGGCTCGCTCTCGCCCGTGGCTTCGACGATGCGCCGCACGAAATCGGCGACCTCGTCGTCGGCGAAGGCGTTGTTGAGGCTGAGCATCGGCACGGCATGGCGCACTTCTGCGAACGCCGCCGACGGCCGCCCAGCCACGCGCTGGGTCGGCGAATCGGCGGTAACGCGTTCGGGCTGAAGGGCCTCAAGCTCGCGCAGCTCGCGCATCCAGCGGTCGTACTCCGCATCCGGGACGGACGGCGCGTCGAGCTGGTAGTAGGCGTGGTCGGCGTCGGCGATGAGGCGCCGGAGTTCGTCGATGCGATCGGGGGCGCTCATGCGGTCCTCGCGTCGGTGTCGCCTCGCAGCCGGCGACCGGCGCCGGCCCAGGGCTTCAGAAGCGGACGTTCTGCGCGTCGCGCTTGCGGTCGTAGGCGCGCATTTCCTCGCGCAGGTGCGCGATGCGCTGGCGGCCGAGCGCATTGCGCTCCTCGTCGAGCAGCACGGCATCGAGCAGCTCGGCCATGCGCTGCGCGGCGGGCAGCAAGGTTTCCCAAGCATCCAAGGCGTTCAGTGGGCCCGGCAGGGTCATGAACAGACTGACGCCGGGCGTGCGGATCTCGCCGAGGCGGGCCATGTCGAACGATCCCGGCTTCACCAGATTGGCGAGACTGAAGATCGGGCCGCGCTCGGGGTGGTTGTCGTCGAGGCGATGGAAGATGCCCATGTGGCCGTAGGCCAAGCCGGCCTTCTCGCAGGCGACGACGATGTCGGGGCCGTGCAGCACCTCGCCGGCGCGGGCCGCGAGGTACAGGGTGACGATGCGGTCGAAGCTGGCGTCCGGTCGCGCGCCGAGCTGGGAGCGCGTGGGCGAAACGGGGGCCGCGTCGTCCGCCGCGATGCCGCGCTCGGCCTCCACCTCCGGGCCCTCGTTGTCGGTTTCGGCGACGGCGTCGCCCAACGTGGGTTCGCGGCGGACACCGTGGCCGGCGCCAGGGAAGGCCGCCGCGAGGCGATCGGTGTCGGCGCTGTCGCGACGCACGCCCTGTTCGGGCTTCTTCCGACCGGTCAGCCAGATCACCACCATCAGCACGAGCACCGCGGCGCCGATGGCGATTCGCAGGACGTTGGCTTCACTCAGGCCGGACAATTCCATCCAACAGGCTCCAGACGCGGTCTTGGCGTGGTTTCGACCTCGCGATTATGCCGCACCGGCGAGGCGCGTGGCCTCGGCGAGATCGACGGACACGAGGCGGGAGACGCCCGGTTCGCGCATGGTGACGCCCGCGAGCTGCTTGGCGGCCTCCATCGTCGCCTTGTTGTGGCTGACGAACAGGAACTGCACCTTCTCGCTCATCTCGCTGACCATCGTGCAGAAGCGGCCCACATTCGCCTCGTCGAGCGGCGCGTCCACCTCGTCGAGCAGGCAGAACGGCGCCGGGTTCAGGCGGAAGATCGCGAACACCAGCGAGACCGCGGTGAGCGCCTTCTCGCCACCCGAGAGCAGCGTGATGTTGGAAACGCGCTTGCCCGGCGGGCGGGCCATGATCGCGACGCCGGTGTCCAGCAGGTCCTCGCCGGTGAGTTCGAGGTAGGCGTGGCCACCGCCGAACAGGCGCGGGAACAGCTCCTGAACCCCGGCGTTGACGCGATCGAAGGTCTCCTTGAAGCGGCCGCGGGTCTCGCGGTCGATCTTGCGGATGGCGTCTTCGAGCTGCTCCAGCGCGGCGACGAGGTCGGCATTCTGGGTGTCGAGGTAGGCCTTGCGCTCGCTCTGCTCGGCGTACTCCTGGATGGCCGCAAGGTTGACCGGCTCGAGCCGGCGCATCTTGCCTTCCAACTCGCCAATGCTGCGCGACCAAGTGGCCGCGTCGGCCTGTTCCGGGAGCCCGGCAACGACGACGTCGAGCTCAAGGCCCGCCGTGGCGATGGCTTCAACCTGCTGCTGCGCCTTGATCTCCAGCGCCTGCGCTTCCATTCGCCGCTGCGCGATGCGCTCGCGCTGGGCGATGGCGGCCTGGTCGCGCTGCTGTCGCTTGTGCTCGTAGCCGCGCAGCTCCTGCTCGATGCCGTCGAGGCTGGCGCGGGCCGTCGCGAGGTCCTTCTCGGCGATGACGCGCTGCTCGAGCAGCAGCTGGCGCTCGCCGTCGAGGGTGTGGATCGGGCTGTCGCCGTCCTGCAGCTGGGCCGCCAGTTCGTCGCGGCGGCTGGCCAGCTGGGCCTGCTGGCCGCGCAGGCGCGACAGCGACTGGTTCAGTGCATTGACGCGGGTGCGCTGCGCCTCAAGCGCCAGCGCCAGCTGGTGCGCCGACTCGCGGGCCTCGCGCGCCGACATCCGGGCGGTCTCGCGCTGCTCGGTGAAGATCCGGCGCTCGTTCTCCAGCGTCATGCGCTGCGTCTCGAGATCGCCCATGCGCTCGGTGGCGATTTCGAGGCGCCCACGGGCCTCGCGCACCTCGACCTGCGCCGATTCCATCGACGTGGCGATCTGCGCGAGCTCGCGCTCCAACGCCGCCATGCGGGCCTGCGCGGTTTCCAGCCGGCCCTTCTGGCTCTGCAGCTGGCCGCCCATCTCGGAGACGCTGCGGTGCGCGAGGTAGAGCGTGCGCTGCGCGTCTTCGCGGGCCTGCTCAGCCACGAGCAGCGCATCGCGGTGGGCGTGCTGCCCTTCGACCAGCGCCTGCTCGCGCGCCGCGAGGGCCACGATCTGCTGCTTGAGCTCGTTGATCTCGCGCTCGCGGGCCAGAGCGCCTTGCTGCGCCTCGCCGCTCTTGTTGAAGCGCAGCCAGCCCGGGCCTTCCCAGACGCCGCTGCGATCGATGATGGCCTCGCCCGTGCGCAGGCCGGCCCGGTGCGCCTCGGCCTCATCCGAGGAAAGCGCATCGACGGCGTGGATGGGCGCCAGCAGCGCGCGGATCGCGCGCGGCCCCTGCACCTTGGCAGCCAGGCTGCCCACGGGCACGTCGATGCCTCCCGTCGCACCGTCAACGAGGGCCACGCGGCCCTGCGCCAGGCGGGCGACGGCCTCGCGGACACTGCCGGCGTCGTCGTGAACGACGGCTTCGAGAAGGTGGCCTAGCACCGTCTCGACGGCGGTTTCCCAGCCCGGCTCGACCGTCAGCACCTCGCCAAGACGCGGCAGATCGGCGAGGCCCTGAGCCTTCAACCAGTCGAGCGCACCGCTTTTCTCCTGGCCCAGCGCGGCGTGCTGCAGGGCCTCCAGCGAGGCCATGCGGCCCTTGGCGGCCTGCGCGCCCTTGCGGGTCTCCGCGAGCTCGGTCTGTTGCTGACGCTGCTGCTCCTGGATTTCGAGCAGGGCGGCCTTCTTGGCGTCAAGGATCTCGGCCAGCGCGTCGAGGCCGGCACGCTTGGTCTCGTGCTCCAGCGCCAGCGTCTCCATCGCCTCGCTGAGCGTCGTGAGGTCGAGGCCGGCGCGCTCGGTGGCCAGCGTCTCGCGGCGGCGGTTGGCCTCCATCGACTGGCGCTCGAGGAATTCGATCTTGGTCCGCTCCACCTCGGCCGCGCGCGACGATTCGGCGTAGCTGCGCGCGTACTCGTCCCAGCGGCGCTGCCAGTCGGCGAGCTTGGTTTCCGCCTCACGCAGGGCGTCCTGGCGATCCTCGTCCCCGCCGCGCAGGGTCTCGAGGCGCGGTTCGGCTTCGGCCACCTGCTCTTCCAGCTGCATCAGCTGGGCGGCATCGGCCTCGATGTGGTGCATCACCTCGGCCAGGGCCTCGTCGGCTTCGGCACGGGCGGTCTCGATGCGCCGCTTCAGCTCCTTCTGGTGCTGGATCTGCTGCTCGATGCGGGCGATCTCGCCGCCGATGCGGTAGCTCTCCGCCTGGGCGCGGCCCAGGTGCTGGCTGGCCTCGGCGTGCTGGTCGCGCGTCAGCTCGCCCTGCTCTTCGGCCGTGCGCTGCTCGGCCAGCAGTTCCTGGAGCTTGGTTTCGTCGTCCAGCAGCGCGGCATTCAGCGCTTCGGACTGCGACTGCAGGCGGCGGTACTCGAGCGCCTTGAGCTGGGCATCCTTCTCGCGGTGCTCGGCCTGCAGGGCCTGGTACTGCTCGGCCGCACGGGCCTGGCGCTTGAGGTGCTCGAGCTGCTTGTCGATCTCCTCGCGCAGGTCGTTCAAGCGGTCGAGGTTGTCGCGCGTGCCCTTGATGCGGCTCTCGGTCTCCTTGCGGCGCTCCTTGTATTTGGAGATGCCGGCGGCCTCCTCGAGGAACAGGCGCAGTTCCTCGGGCTTGGCCTCGATGACCTGCGAGATCATGCCCTGCTCGATGATCGAGTAACTGCGCGGGCCGAGGCCCGTGCCGAGGAACAGGTCGGTGATGTCGCGGCGGCGGCAGCGCGCGCCGTTGAGGAAGTAGCTGCTCTGCCCGTCGCGCGAGACCAGGCGCTTCACCGAGATTTCGTTGTACTTCGCGAACTCGCCGCCGATGGCTTGGTCGCTGTTGTCGAACACCAGCTCCACCGTGGCCTGCGACACCGGCTTGCGCGACGACGAACCGGAGAAGATCACGTCGGTGAAGGAATCACCGCGCAGGCGGCTGGCGGAACTTTCGCCCATCACCCAGCGCACCGCGTCGATGATGTTCGACTTGCCGCAACCATTCGGACCGACGACGCCGGTCATGTTGGTGGGCAGATGCAGGGTGGTCGGGTCGACGAAGCTCTTGAAGCCGGCGAGCTTGATGGTGGACAGACGCATGCGCGGGGCGATCCGGTGGCTCGGGGCGGCCAGAGGAGCGCCAGCCCCTGAAGCGTTGAATTCAGGGAGCCCGGCGATGCAAGCCCTTGATCTTATGGAGCGCGCGCGCCGGGCGGCCTGCCAGTGTAGCCGCTACGGGCCGGCCTCGCCCGGGGCCCGGGCGTCGATCGCCAAGGCGTGGATATCGGTCGCCATCATCGATCCAAGGGCCTCGTACACGAGCCGATGGCGGGCAATCGGGCGCAGGCCGGCGAAGGCTTCGGCCACGACGCGGACCGAGAAGTGGCTGCGGCCGTCGGCGGCTCCCGCATGGCCCCGGTGTTTGTGGCTGTCGTCCACCACGTCCAAATGCTGCGGCCGGAGGGCCGCCCGCAAACGCGCTTCGAGCTCGGCGCCACGGGCCTCACGGGGGAGGCCGCCCTCGATGATCGGGGCGCTCACGGGAGCACCGGCAGGAATGGCTGCACGTCGACGCGCGCGTACACCCCGGCGGCGACGTAGGGATCGTCGGCCACCCACGCCTGCGCGGCGGCGAGGTCGTCGAACGCCGCGACGATCAGGCTTCCCGAGACGCCGCCTTCCGCCGGCGGCACGCCATCGTGGCGCGGCAGCGGGCCGGCGAGCTTCAATCGGCCGGCTTCGGCCAGGGCCTCAAGCCGGGCGAGGTGTGCGGGCCGCGTCGTGGCGCGGGCCGGGCCGGTGCCCTCGGCATCGTGTCCGAGAATCACGTACCAGCGGGTCGGAGAATTCGGATTCGTCATCCGCCCAGTGTAGCCGCGTGGAGCCTTGGGCTAGACTCGATCATGCCGCCCGCCTCGGGCGGAATGCGTATGGAAATCCCCCGTTTCCGCTTCCCAGGAGAAGCCATGCTTCCGTTCCGCGCCTTGACCGCCGCCCTCGCCATCGCCGCCGCCAGCGCGCTGCCGGTGGCCGCCGAGCCCCTCGCCTACTCGCTCGCCGAAGGCAACGAGATCGCCCTTCCGCAGGACCTGACCCCGGTCAACACCCTGCGCCTCGTGCAGATGCGCTGGTCGCCCTACGCCGGCCGCAAGGCGCGCGTGGCGGTGAGCAAGATCGACAACACCTCCAGCGTTTCCAGCTACACCGCCAACGACCAGTACGGCTCGACCAACGTCGAGTGGGCCTTCCAGACGGTGCCGGTCAACGGCATCGAGGCGATGATCACCGACGCGCTGAACCAGAGCGGTCGCTTCCGCCTGGTCGAGCGCCAGGCCATCGGCAACGTGATGCAGGAGCAGGATTTCGGCGCCAGCGGCCGCGTCGCCACCCCCTCGGCAGCGGGCATGGGCCAGATTCTCGGCGCCGAGTACCTCGTGGAAGCGGTTATCACCTCCTACGATCCGGGCACCAATGCCAAGTCGACGAACGTGGGTGGCATCGCGAATGCGCTGGGTGGCAACCGCCTAGGCGGCCTTGGCGCCTTGGCCGGGGGCCTGAGCGTGAACTCGTCCTCGTCGTCGCTGGGCATGAACATCCGCCTGATCGACGCGACGACCAGTGAAGTCGTGTTCACCAAGCAGATCGAGCGCGAGATCAAGGAGTCCGGCATCGGTTTTGGCGGCGCCGGCTTCGGCGGCGGGGGCGCGATGGGTGGCTTCGTCGGCGCGTACTCGCGCACGCCGATCGGCCAGGCCGTGATCGCGTCCATCAACGAGGCGGTCTTCGAGCTCGCCAAGCAGGTCGGCGCCCAGCCCGCCACGGGCTCGGTGATCAAGGTAGAAGGCTCGCAGGCTTACCTCAATCTCGGCGCGGGCGCGGTGGCGCCCGGCGAGCGTTTGGCCGTCGTGCGTCCCGGCGAGGCGCTGATCGACCCGGAGACCGGCATTTCGTTGGGCTCGACCGAGACCCCGGTCGGCGAGGTGCAGGTGGCGAGCGTGCAAGAGCGTTTCAGCATCGCGACCATCCCGAGCGGCGTCCGCCTGGAGGCACGGGACCGGGTGAAGTCGCTCGCTCCGCCGCAGCCCATCGAGTTCGGGCCAATGGTCGACGAGCTGGCGACGAAGCCCCGGGCGGCCCGCCGCTGAGTGCCAAGACGCGGGCCACCACGGCCTCCATGACGATGCGCGGCCCTTCAGTGTCACTAGTCGCGATCCTCGGGTCGCGCGGGATCGAGGACGGGCTCGACGGGGCCCTGACTTGACCCCGGGTGGTGCGCTGCGCCTGGACGTCCACCCGACCCATCCGCAGTCCCGCCTGGTCGAACGCGCCGCGCAGCAGATCCAGCGCGATGGCCTCGCCGTCTGCCCGACCGACGCCGGCTACGCACTGGTCTGGAGCCTGAACGGCACGGGGGCGGAGGAGCGCGTCCGACGCCTCCGCCAGCTGGACAGCCGCCACCCCTTCACCCTATTCTGCCGTTCGATCAGCGACGCCAGCCGATTCGCCCGGCTCGATGACCCGGCCTTCCGCCTGCTGCGTCGCCTGAGTCCCGGACCCGTCACGTTCATCCTGCCGGCCTCCGGGCAGCTTCCGAACCGTTTGAAGCAGGGCGCCCGAAGCAAGCGGCGCGATATCGGCATCCGAATCCCCGAGCACCCGGTCGCGCAAGCGCTGCTGGAGGCCTGTGGCGACGTGCTGCTGTCGACCACGCTGCGGTCGCCCGATATGGACGCCGACGAGGCGCCCTTCCTCGGCCACGAGGCCGACGAGGTGGCCGACCTCTGGCTGCACGCGGTCGACGTGATGCTGGACGCGGGCCACTGCACTCCTGGCCCCACGAGCATCATCGACTGCACCCTGCCCGCCCCCGACGTGGTGCGTCAGGGCTTCCAACCGGTGGACCTGGCCTGAGGCCACGTCGCACCGGACGCCGTTCCCGCACCCCGGAGACCCCGTGGTCCACACCGCAGGACATACCTCGTGACCGGCACGCCGGTACCGGACCAAAGCGCAGACCTGCTGGCCGACGCAACGACGGTCGCCCCCGGCGCGTTCCCGACGCCACCGCAACAGCAGGAAATGCCGCTGGCCGTCGTCCGCGGGCAGCCCGTGCTGCAGATGCCGCAGGACCTCTACATCCCGCCGGATGCGCTCGAGGTCATCCTCGAGGCCTTCGAGGGCCCGCTGGACCTGCTGCTCTACCTGATCCGCCGCCAGAACCTCGACATCCTCGACATCCCGGTGGCGGAGATCACCCGCCAGTACATCGGCTACATCGACGTGATGCAGGAGCTGCGCTTCGAGCTCGCCGCCGAGTACCTGGTGATGGCCGCGATCCTCG
>JAIXTZ010000138.1 GCA_027483745.1 Lysobacteraceae bacterium | reverse complement strand
TCCTCGGTGCGCGAGAACGGCACGCCGTAGTGCTCGAGCTCGATGATGGCCGGGATGGCCTCGCGGCACATGTACTCGATGGCGTCCTGGTCGCCCAGCCAGTCCGAGCCCTTCACGGTGTCGAAGAAGTGGTAGCGCCAGTCGTCCTCGCCCATGTTGGCCAGCGCGGCGGAGATGCCGCCCTGCGCCGCGACCGTGTGCGAGCGGGTCGGGAAAACCTTGGAAATGCAGGCCGTCTGCAGGCCCTTGGCGGCGAGGCCAAAGGTGGCGCGAAGGCCGGCGCCGCCGGCACCGACGACGATCATGTCGTACTGGTGCTCGGTGATCTTGTAGGCAGTCGTCATGGGAGGCTCAGGCGGTGAAGGCGATGCGGCCGATGGCCACGACAGACGCGAGGGCGGCGAGCGCGTAAGCGAACTTCACGAGAAGCTGCAGCGCGACTTCGAGCCACGGCGTGTGGATGTAGTCCTCGATGACCACCTGCAGGCCGAGGCGCGCATGCCAGGTGACGGCCAGCACGAAGGCCAGCATCAGCGTTGCGTTCATCGGCTCGGCGAGGAAGGCGCGGGCGTTCGCATGGTCGAGGCCGATCAGCGACACCGCGGTGATGACGAACCACGGCACGAGGAAGAGCAGCGCGGCGGCGCTGACGCGCTGCGCCCACCAGTGGGCCACGCCTTCCTTCGCGCTGCCGAGGCCACGGGCGACGGCCCAGGGATGACGGAGACGGCTCATGCGGCACCTCCGACGCCCAAGCCCGCGTACCAAAGCAGGCCGGTGAAGATGACCGCGAGGGCGATCACGGTGTAACCCGAGCGGTAAACCTGCGGGATCTCGAAGCCGAGGCCCATGTCCCAGACCAGATGGCGGACGCCGTTGAGCAGGTGGTAGACCAAAGTGGCCGCGAAGCCGAACAGAGCCACCTTGCCCGGCAGGGAGCCGGCGACGGCGCTGAACTGCGCGTAGGCTTCGCCGCCCGCGGCGAGCGCCACGAGCCACCATGCCAGCGCGAGCACGCCGAGAGCGTTCACGACGCCCGTGGCGCGATGCAGGATCGACATCGTGGAAGTGATCTGCTTCGCGTAAATCTGCAGATGCGGTGACAAGGGTCGTTGCTGCGTGGCCATGGGCTCCGCTCGTTCGGGTGTCGGATGGGGAACCGCGTCCTGCGGTCAGAAGTCGATGCAGCGGCCGTTCTTTTCCCAGTCGCCGAAGCGGGTGGGTTCCGGGCCGTCGCGGCCGCCGACCTCGGCCGGCGCGCCGGCTCCAGCGGTGGCCGAAGGCATGGGGTTCGATGCCTCCGCCTCGGCGTCCGGGGATTCCGGCCGACGCTCGTCGGGATCGAGGTCGCCTAGAATGTGCGTCTGCGGAAGCATCCGTGGATGTTAAGCACCCGTTCTCCGACGTTCAAGCACGGCACCGTGAAATCCAACGAAAACGCCCTCATCGGCGACATCCGCCTGCTGTCGATCCAAGGGCCGGACGCCGAGGCCTTCGCGCAGTCACAAACCATGAACGACGTGCTGGCTCTGCCCGTCGGCCATTGGCAGTGGAACGGCTGGCTCACGGCGAAGGGCCGCGTGCTCGCCCTTTTCCCGCTGGTGCGCGTCGCGGCGGGCGACCTCCTGCTCTTGGTGCTCGACGGTTCGGCCGACGCGCTGCGGGACGACCTCCAGCGCTTCGTGTTCCGCAGCAAGGTCCGCCTGGCGACCAGGGACGATCTCGGTGCCTTCGCCGGGACGGTCGGGCCGAACATCGCTTTCGACGCTCCGGATCGCTGCATCACGACCCCGGACGGGATGATCCACCTCGATTTCGGAACGCACGAAGCGCCCCGAAGCCTTCGGATCGCCGCACGTGGCGAGCATCCGATCGACATCGAAGCCACGCGCCGCTGGCGAGACAGCGACCTGCGGCACGGGGTCCCGCGCTGGCGCCCCGGTCGCGACCACGGCTGGACACCGCACATGCT
This sequence comes from Lysobacteraceae bacterium, assembly GCA_027483745.1. The sequence goes on along the minus strand of JAIXTZ010000138.1, from coordinate 10,125 downwards.
GTCCCTCGATCGACTGAAGGCCTTCAGCACCCGGAAAGGCTGCTTTCCCGGGCAGGAAATCGTCGCGCGGACGCACTTCCTCGGCCAGTCGAAGCGGCAGGCATGGTGGCTCGACGGCAACGGCCTCGCGGCCGGGCAGCCGGTGAGCGATCCCGAGGGACGCGTGGTCGGGGAGGTGGTCGAGGCCACCCACGACGGCCGAGGTGCCCTGGCGGTCGCTGCTCTTGCTGCCGCGGGACCCGTCAGGGCCGCCGATGGCCCCGCGTTCGCCTCGCCCCCCTTGACGGGGCTCGCGCGCCCGGCCTGAGGAAAAGCTCTAAACTGCGGCCTGCGGACGCGTCGCCGGGGGGCGACGCGGCGCAAGGTGTTCAGGAGGCGGTGAGCGATGTCAATTGTTTTCCGCGGCGCACTAGGCGCCGTTTTCGCGGCCGGTCTGCTGGCCGGCACCTCGTCGGCGGCCAGTGCGGCGAACTACACGCTAACCGTCGAACCCAACTACCCCGCGGCGCAGATCCGCGAGGTCTACGGCCCGCTGGTGGCCTATCTCAACCGCACCACCGGCCACCAGTTCACCGTGCGGTCGGCGGCCAACTTCAACGAGCACTGGCGGGAACTGCGCTCGGGCGCCAAAACGGATTTCGTCTTCGAGGAAGGCCACTTCTTCGACTATCGCCACAAGCGGAGTGGCGCCATTGGGGTGGCACGCACGCAAGAGAACTCGGCATTCGTCATCGCCGTCGCGGACCCGGAGATCGCGGCCGAGGGCCGTGAGGGCATCGTTGGGCGCACGGTGGCCAGCCTCGGCGCGCCCAACCTCGCCTACGTGCTGGTGTTCGACGCCTTCCGGAACCCCTTGGCCCAGCCCGAAGTGCGCTCGGTGAGCAGCAAGTGGTCGGATGGGCCGGATCTTGTGTTTTCCGGAGAAATCGAGGGCACCCTGCTCCCGGCCTACATGGCGAGCGAGAACCCTTCCCTGACGGAGATTTGGCGCAGCCGCGAAGTGCCCGGGCGCGTCTTCAGCGCGTCGCCGGAACTGCCGCAGGACGTACGCCAGAAGGTGTCCGACGCCCTCTTGAAGCTGCATGAGGATGCGGAGGCCTACGCCGTGATGACCGAGCTGCGCACCGAGCGCCTCGTCGGTTTCGAAGAGAGCGCTTACGACGGGCTGGAGCGCCTGCTGGTCAACTCGTTCGGTTATGTCGCCCCGGCAACGCCCCAGGCGCCTGTCGCCGCGCCGGCGGAGCCTCCGGCGGAAGCCCCCGCGCCGGCCAACTGAGGCGGGCCTCTCGGGGCTGCCCTCAGGGGCAGCGGAAGAAGATCAGAGCGTCGACGTTCTGGGCCGCCCCTCGGCCGAGGCTGATGACGCCCGAGCGCCGCAGTTTCACTTCGTCGCGGTGCACCCGCTGCTCGTCGTCGCCCTCGATGCGGAAGAAGCTTCCGTTGGTCGATCGGTCGGTGAGGACGTATTGACCACGCTGGAACTCGATGACGGCATGGCTGCGGCTCACGCAGTCCGATTCGACGACGACGAGACACCCCGGATCGCGGCCCAGGGTAAGCGGCGGCGACGCCGGGGTCAGCTCGATCGTGCGGCCCTTGAACTCCAGAACCAGGCGGTTGTCGAGCGCCGGCGCGTTGCCCATGCCGAGCGCGCTCTGCACCATCGTCATGCCGGCCGGGTTCTCCTGCCAAACGATATCGACGATATCGAGGGGTTGGAGCTTGCCCGAGACCTGGGCGGTGCCCAGCGCGCGGAACGGCGCGTGCTTCAGCCCTGCCACCGTCGACGCCGTGGTGACGATCTGCTCGCGACCCGCCAGCTTCGCCATGCGCGCCGCGGTGTTGACGGCATCGCCGTAGACGTCGCCATCGTCCTCGACGAGGCACTCGCCATGGTGGAGACCGATGCGGATGGCCAGGTGGTTGGCGATGCAGGCCGGATCAGCGGCGACGTGGCGCTGCATGGCAATGGCGGCATCGACGCCGTCCATCGCCGTCGGGAAGGCGCACATGATCTCGTCGCCGATGGTCTTGATGACGCGCCCGTCGCATTTGCGACAGGCCACCGACAAACCCTCGAGGACCTGCGCGATCAACTGCCGGGCGACCACGTCGCCGCGCTGCTCGAACAGCTTGGTGCTGCCACTGACGTCGGCGAACAGCAGGGTCAGCGGCAGCGACTGTGGCATGGTGCGCACTCCTTCGGGGCGAAAGCTTAGCTCAGGCCAAGGTGGCCGCTGCCGCCACGATGTCGGCTTCCGAGGGCAGCACCAGGAAGGCCGCGCCGGCCAGCGGCGTGTAGGTGTCGGCACCGCAGACGCGCGCCAGCGGCGTGGCCCCGAGGCCGCCCTCGACGAGGGCGGTGATGATGCCCTCGCCCACCCCGGCGCTGCGGCGGCCCTCGTCGACGACCAGCACGCGCTTCGCGGTTTTTGCCTGCGCCACGATGAAGGCCTCATTGAGCGGCAGCAGCCAGCGCAGGTCGACCACGCGGACCTTCCAGCCCTTCGCGCCCTCGATCTGTCGCGCGGCCTTCAGGCTCATCGGTACGCCGTTGCCGAAGGTGTAGATCACCAGATCGTCGCCCTCGCCATAGACCTTGCCCTCGCCCATCGGGATGGCGCGGTCCGGCGCCGGGTACTCGGTCAGCCACAGGCCGTCGCCGGCCTCGTGCAGGTCCTTGGTCATGTAGGTGGCGATGGGCTCGAGGAAGGCGCAGACGCGACCGTCGACGCGCGCCAAGGCCATCATCGTGCGGAGCATCATCGCCGCATCGTCGCCGCGGCTCGGGCAGCCGATCACGAGGCCCGGAATGTCGCGCAGCGCGGTGATCGAGTTGTCGTTGTGGAAGTGCCCGCCGAAGCCGCGCTGGTAGCCGAGGCCGGCGATGCGCACCACCATCGGGTTGCGGTACTGGCCGTTCGAGAAGAATTGCAGCGAGCAGGCCTCGCCGCGGATCTGGTCGCAGGCGTTGTGGAAGTAGGCGAGGTACTGGATCTCGGGCACCGGGATCATGCCGAGGTTGGCGTAGCCCTGCGCGAGGCCGAGGATGATCGTCTCGTCCAGCAGCGTGTTGAACACGCGTGCGGGACCGAAGGCCTTGTGCAGGCCTTTCGTGACCGTGTACACGCCGCCCTTCTGCGCCACGTCTTCGCCGAACAGCAGGGTTTCCGGGTACTTGGCGAACAGGTCGTGCAGGGCCTGGTTGATCTGGATGGCGAGGTGCTTGGCCGGCTGCTTCTCCGGCAGCTTCGCCTCGCCGCCGAAGGCCTTCAGGCGGGCCTCGGCGTAGTCGTTGCGGGTGGCTTCGCGCTGCACGAGGTCCGCGTGGTACGGCGCCAGCGGCGCGATGATCTCCTCGAGGGTCTCGATCTTCGGGCGGCGGTCGGCTTCTTCGGCGGCGGCGAAGCACTTCGCGCGGAAGGACTCGTAGTAGGCCAACAGCTGGTCCTTCGACATCAGCCCGGACATCAGCGCGATCTCGGCCGAGCGCAGCAGCGGATCGCTCGCCTCCACCTGCACGAGCTCGTCGATCGAGCGCCACTCGATCTCGAAGTCGGTGCCGGCGTGGCCCATGATCCGCGTGGTCTTCAGGTGCAGGAAGGTTGGACGGCGCGTGCGGCGGCAATGCTCGACGGCCGCGGCGACCTGCCCGTAGCCGGCGGCGAGGTCGAGGCCATCGGCGAAGAAATAGTCGAGGCCGTGCATGTTGCGGTAACGCTCGGCGACCCAGCCCGTGGGCGTCTTCACCGAGATGCCTATGCCGTTGTCCTCGCAGACGTAGAGCACCGGCGCCGGGAGCTTCTGGTGCGCCGTCCACGCGGCGGCGTTGAAGGCCGTCTGCGCCGTCGCGTGGTTGCTGCTCGCATCGCCGAACGAGCAGATCGCGATCGAATCCTCGGGGATCGGCAGCGCGTGGCCGATGCGGCGGGCCTGTTCGATGGCGACGGCGGTGCCGAGCGCCTTCGGCAGGTGCGAGGCGATCGTCGAGGTCTGCGGCAGCACCCACAGCGGCTTGCTGCCCCAGACCTTGTGGCGGCCGCCCGAGGCCGGATCGTCCTTGCTGGCCGCGAAGCTCAGCGCCGAATCCATGATCGGGTCCATGCCCGGCAGCTTGCGGAAGCGCTCGGCCATGAAGCCGCCCGAGCGGTAGTGCAGGAAGGCCGGATCGGTGTGCCGCGTGGCGCGCGCGACCATCGCGTTGCCCTCGTGGCCGCTCGAGCCGATCGTGTAGAAGACCTTGTTCTGCACGCGCAGCACGCGGGCCATCAGGTCGAGATGGCGGCTGATCAGCTGCGACTCGAACAGGTGCAGGAAGTCGGCGGCGTTCAGCGTGGCGCCCGGCAGCACCGCGGCGTCGGCGGGCGGCGCGGCCTGCACCGGGCCGTCCCAGGCCTTCACGAAATCGCTGAAGTTCTGGTCGCAGATCTCGGCGCGGTTGAGGCCCTTCATGCGGGCGGGGATCGGACGGGGGATCGCGGGGGCGTAAAGGGCGGACATGGCGCGGCGGAAACTCGGAGAAACGTCGATTGTAGGCGTGCTGTCGGCGCGGCGTGATTGCCCGGCGGGGCCGGACTCCCCTCAGGCGCGGCCTTCCGCTAGGGTGCGGCCAGCTCCAGAGACATGCCGATGATCCCCGCCGCCCTGCCCCCGCCCTCGCCCCTGCAGCGTTGGACCGCCCTGCTGTTCGTCAGCCTGGCGATGTTCGGCAATTACTACGTCTATGACGCGCTCGGCCCCGTCGTCGACCTGATGCGCTCGCAGCTCGGCTTCAGCCACGCCCAAGTCGGCTGGCTGTACACGGCCTACAGCATCGCCGCCCTTCTCGTTCTGCTGGCCGGAGGCTGGTTCATCGACCGCTTCGGCACGCGGCTCGCGCTGTTGGTGTTCGCGGCGGTCTGCGTGCTGGCCGCGGCGATGACGGCGCTGGGGCCGGATTTCGAAACCATCGTCACCGGACGCTTCCTGCTCGGCCTGGGCGCGGAGCCGATGATCGTCGCCGCGACCACCGTGCTGGCCCGCTGGTTCAAGGGCGCCGAGCTGAGCTTCGCCTTCGGCCTGAACCTGTCGATTTCGCGGCTGGGCTCGGCCTCGGCCGACTGGTCGACAGGCTTCGCCGCCCCGCTGTACGCGAACTGGCAAGACCCGCTGTGGCTGGCCACCGGCATCGCCGGCGTCTCGGTGGCCGCGGCGATGCTGTACTGGATGCACGAGCGCCGCACCGAGGGTCGCGCCCATCTCGGTGAACGCGCTCCTGCGGACGAACTCAAGCTCTCGCAGATCTTCCGCTTCCCGCGCACCTACTGGACCATCGTCGCGCTCTGCGTGGTGTTCTACGCCACGGTGTTCCCGTTCCGCGGCTTCGCCATCAACTATTTCCAGCAGGCGCACGGCCTCGACCGCGAGAGCGCGGGCGCGCTCTCGAGCCTTCTGCCGCTGGCCGCCATCGTCGCGACGCCGGTGTTCGGCCTGATCGTCGATCGCGTCGGCCGACGGTCACTGTTCATGGCAGGCGGGTCGCTGCTCATGCTGCCGCTGTTCCTCGCGGTCACCTACCTGCCGCCCGGGCCCGTGCTGGGACTGCCCGGTGGCGCACAAGTGCCTGCCACCCTGTTCGTGTGCATCGCGCTGTTCGGGCTCGTGTTCTCGCTGATCCCGGCCGTGCTCTGGCCATCCGTGGCCCGGCTGGTCGACGAGGAACGCCTCGGGTCGGCGTACGCGATGATGACGTTCTGCCAGCAGGTCGGTATGGCGGCCGTCCCGCTGGTGATCGGCGCCCTCAATGACTGGGCCGGCGCCTCGCCGGAAAACCCCGCCGGCTACACGCCGGGCATGTGGTTCTACACCGTGCTCGGCGGCCTCGGCCTGTGGTTCTCGTGGCGGCTGTGGCTCGGGGGGCGTGGGCCCACGCCCCGGCACACCCTCGACCGCGCAACCTCCAACTAGCCGTCGGCCAGGCCCGCGGCCACCGCCCCCGCCGCAAGCAGGAACAAGGCCGGCGCCGCCACGGCGAACGCACCGATGACTTGGCCGATGCCGCAGCCCGCGGCGCGCGCAGTGCTTGCCACGAGGACGAAGGCATACCAGACCACGCCGACCAGCAGGCTGGTGACGCCCGCGATCTGCAGGCTGGAAAGGACGACCGCGGGGCCGTCGACCATCGCATCGGCCAGCGACGGTAGCGCCGGGCCTAAGGCGACCAGCGCCACCCCGAAGAACAGCAGCACCGGCAGCGAGGACCAGAACGCTGCGGCCACGACCGGCTGCCAGCGCGCCTCGACGCGGAACACGCGCAGCGCGATCCAACCCGCGAAAGCACCGGCCACCCAGAAGCCGACATCGACCGGTAACGCTGTCCACCATGGCAGGGGGTTCCCCTCGACGTTGCCCAACGACGCGGGAAGACGCTCAAGCAACAGCAGAAGGACCGCCGACGCCAGCACCGGCACCAGGCTCAAGGCCAGCCGGGGACGGTCACGTAAGGCATCGCCTGCGGCCGATGGCGCGAACATCAGCTGTCCCGCCAGCCCCCACGCGCGCGTGGCGTACAGCGCGGTCAGCGAGCCAACGGCGAGCACGAGCGCGAACGCGGCCCACACCAGATCGCGCCAAAGCAGAGTGGCCGCCGCCGTCGCTTCCAAGCCGGTGACGATGGAATAGTCCAAGAGTCCGTCGACACGCTCGAGATCGGCACGGATCGCGGCGTAGTCTTCCGGAGCGATCTCCTCGGCGAGGCGCTGCCAGCGACCGCGGATCCGCAGGGTATCGCCCTCGACGCCCACCTCGCGCTCGAATCGGAAGGCCACGTTCTCCACGACCTCCCGCTCGGGCTCGATGTCCCAGCCGCCCTTGAGCGTCATCCGGATCTCCTGCGATCCGCCGCGCGGTCCTTCGAGGGCCAGCGGCCAGCGGCGCTCGGGCAGGGAGCTGTCCGGCACCCAATCGGCGATCTGGAACAGGCGGAGATTGAACTCGTGGCCGGCCCCGCCGCCGTCTGCAGGCATCGGCGCGCGGTAGGCCTCGGTGACCGTCACAAGATTGCGCGCGGTCTCGTCGACGAGGCCCGGGGCGTCGGTGGCGCGGATGTCACGGTAGATGCCGCGCATGTAGTCGAGGTACTCCCGCCCGACCTGTTCCGCGCCGTCGGCGGCGAAATGCGCGCGCACGCGGTTGGCCTGTCCGCGGCGGTAGGTGCTGGCCACCTCGATATCGACGTGTGGCGACGCGCCCTCGTCCAAGGCCTTGGCCGGAGTGCGCACCACCGTCTGCTCGACGCGCACCTCCTCCTCGCCGGCCGGCGCCTCGGCGATGGCCACCAGGGCCACGCCCCCCTCCGCCACGGGCAGGCCACGGCCAAACGACGCCGGGGCACGATCACCGCGCTGCCCCACCTCGACATCGCGGGTCGGATCGACGTAGTGCCATTCGCCCTCCACCCGTGCACGCACGATCACATGGTCGAACGCGGAGGGGCCGGCCAAGCGTTCGTCGATCCGCCCGCGCTTCACCGTGTCGACGAAGACCGGCTCGGCGGCCACGCCCGCATCACGCAGCAGGGTGACGAGCAATCGCGACTTGTCCTTGCAATCGCCGAAGCGGCGTTCGAGCGTGGCCTCCGGGCTGGCCGGCGCGTGTGACGAGCGGCCGATCGAGAGGCTCACGTAGCGCACGTCGCGCTGCGCGATCTCGAGCGCCCGATGGAGCATGGCCCCGTCCCCTTCGACCCCCCGCACCGACGCCAAGGCCTCCGCATACCGTGGCCCGCGTTCGCCGTCGTCGAACAGCGGCATCGCCCAGCGCACGACCTCGCCCCAATCCCGGGCGTTGCTGAACGCGATGGCGCCGAATCCGTCGAACCCTTCCGGGGCGCCATCCTCGCTCTGCACCGCTGGCAGCGGACGGGCGACGAAGCGCCGCGCTTCGATGCCGGCCGAGGCCGATACGGTCATCGCATAGTCCGTCGGGCCGGTCACGCGCCACTGCAGCGGCGTCGCAGCGGGGCCGAGCGCGCGCACCAGGCGCATGGCGGCGCCCTGCGAATAGGCGGCGGAAAACGTCGCGCTGCGCAGCGCGCCGAACACTGGATTGGTGCCCGAGACGCTGAAGGAGACGTCGACGACGTCGCCGACCCGCACATCGGGAATGAGCAAGCTGGCCGTCCGCCAGCCGTCGAGGATGCCGACGTCGGCGTCGTCCTCGGTGCGCAGGACGTCGATGCGCGAAGTCCGTGTCCGGTCGAGCCAGCGACCGTCGCGCCGCAGGCGGATCGCGTGGAGCGTGACGGTGTGGAAATCGGGCTGGAACCCAATCGAGAAGCGCCCCCCCTCCTCGAGACCGGCCCGGTCGACGATCGCCATCACGAGCCGCCGATAGCTGACCGGCGCCGGCAGCGCGGCGTTCCACTGGTCGTCGACCAGCAGGTAGCGCAGACCCGATGCTGCAGGCACCTCGTCACCGTCGGGCCATTCGGGCTGTTCGACCCATGACGGGATCGGGCCGTAGCCGATGCGCGATCGGGCGGGATCGACCGTCTCCGCGAAGCAGGACGCCGCGGCGAGACCGAGCAGGAGAAGCAGGAAAAGGCGGCGGAGGGGGTGGGTCATCCTTGAACCGTTCAGGCGTGGAGGCTATTGGGGAACGAAGCCGGGCTGGGCGCGCACGCGCGCAAGCCACTGCGTGACGTGGGGAAACTCATCGAGCGCGATACCGGCCGCGGGCGCGTCGTGGGTGTAGGCGAACAGGGCGATGTCGGCGACGCCGAAACCCGTGCTCGCGAGGTAGGGCCGCCCCGACAGCGCCGTTTCCATCACGCCGAGGGCCTCGCGCGATTTCTCGCGCAGCCGCGGCAGATCGGCACGGCGCGGATGGTCAGGGGGCAGGAACTTCGCGATGAAGCGCGCGACGGCGACATAGGGTTCGTGGCTGTACTGCTCGAAGAACAGCCACTGCAGCACCTCCGCGCGCTCGAAGCGGCCCTGCGGCAGCAGCGGCGAGCCTTCGGCGAGGTAGCAGAGGATGGCATTCGATTCGGGCAGCACGCGCCCGTCGTCGAGTTCCAGCAGCGGCACCTTGCCGTTCGGGTTCTTCGCGAGGAAATCCGGCGAGCGCGTCTCGCCCTTGAACAGGTCGGTCTCGACCCACCCGAGCTCGAGGCCCAGCATCGAGGCGGCCAACAGCGCCTTGTAGCAGTTGCCGCTGGCCCGCATGCCGTACAGCTTCATGCGCCCTCCCCGGCCTGCGCGCGCTTCGCCGCCATCCATTCGGCACGCGTCTGCCCCCAGATCTCGATCGGGACCTCCTCGAAGGGCGGCGGCAGCGTCCCCGGGCCGCGCTTCCGCGAGCCGAGCCGCTGGGCGACCTTCTGCGACGGCACGTTGTCGGGGTCGATGCAGTGGATGGCGTCATCCCAGTCAAGGGTTTCGAAGGCCCAGTCGCGGGCGGCGAAGCCGGCTTCCACGGCGAAGCCCTGCCCCCAGGCGTCGGGATGGAAGGCGTAACCGATCTCGTTGCCGGGCCAGCCGTCGGGGCACCAGGGCCCCATCTGGCCCAGCCAGCGGCCGCTGGACTTCTCGACCACGCTGAACATCGCGAAGCCCTGCAGCAGCCACGCCCCGGGCATCTGCAGGAACTTCCGCCAGGCCGGCGCGCGCAGCAGCGTGCCGCCGATGTAGCGCGCGGCGTCTTCGCTCGCCAGCATCTCGGCGTAGCGGTCGAAGTCCGCCAGCACCGGCACGCGCAAGAGCAGCCGCTCGGTTTCCAGCGTCGTGCCCAGAACAGCCATGCTCATTCCCCGGATAGCGATCGGGCCCGTTGCCGGGCCCGAGGGATCAGAAGGCGTTGATGCCGGTCAGCTCTCGGCCGACCACCAGCTGGTGCACCGTCTCGGTGCCCTCGTAGGTGATGACGGATTCGAGGTTGAGCGCGTGGCGGATCGGGCAGTACTCGGTGGTGATGCCCGAGCCACCGAGCAGGTCGCGCGCCTCGCGGGCGATGTCGATCGCCATGCGGACGTTGTTCCACTTCGCGAGCGACACCTGCGTGGGCTGCATGGTGCCGGCGTCCTTCAGGCGGCCGAGCTGCAGCGAGAGCAGCTGTGCCAGCGTGATGCGGCGGGCCATGTCGGCC
>JAIXTZ010000073.1 GCA_027483745.1 Lysobacteraceae bacterium | reverse complement strand
TCGACGACGACGTCGTGGTGGGCGATCAGCAGCTGGTCGCCGCGGACGATGCCGCCGATGGTGGCCGAGGGCGGCAGGGCCAGCTCCTCGAGGCCGCGGCCGATCACCTGCGAGCTGCGTCGGTCGCCGCGGGCGACGACCTCCACGGCCTCCGCCACGCCGCGGCGCAGTGAGTACACCTGGGCCGGCGCGCCCTCGCGGATGTGCGCGAGCAGGGCACCGAGCGTCACCTGCTGCGGGCTCACGGCGATGTCGATGCTGCCGCCTTCGACCAGCTCGGCATAGGCCGGGCGGTTGATCAGCGCCAGCACGCGCGGGCAGCCGAGGCGCTTGGCCAGCATCGCCGAGAGGATGTTGGCCTCGTCGTCGTTGGTCAGCGCGCAGTAGATGTCGGTCTGGTCGATGTTCTCCTCGCGCAGCAGGTCCTCGTCGGCGCAGTCGCCGACCAGCACGATGGAATTCAGCAGGTCCTCGGCGATGGCGCGGGCGCGCTCTCGTGAGCGCTCCATCACCTTCACCGAGTAGCGGCTCTCCAACGCTTTCGCGAGGTTGCGGCCGATGTTGCCGCCGCCGGCGATCAGCACGCGACGGGTCGGCTTCTTCTCGATGCGGCGCAGCTCCGCCATCACCGCCGGAATGTGGCGGCGGTCGGCAAGGAAGAAGACCTCGTCGTCGATCTCGATGACCGTGCTCGCTTCTGGCTTCACCGGCTTGCCGCGGCGGAAAATGGCGGCGACACGGGCGTCGGCGCCGGCCGGCAGGTGGTTACGCAGTTCGCGCAACTGGTGGCCCACGAGGGCGCCGCCTTCGATGGCGCGAACGGCCACGAGCTGGGCGCGGCCCTGGGCGAAATCGAGCACCTGCAGCGCGCCCGGATAGCCGATCAGTCGGTCGATGTGCCGGACCACCAGGTTCTCGGGGCTGATGGCGGCCGTGACCGGGGAGGTGCGCGGGTCCTTCAGCACGCCGAGCTCAAGGTATTCGGATTCGCGAAGGCGGGCGACCCGCGTCGGCGTGCGGAAGCGCGACTGGGCGATCTGGCAGGCCAGCAGGTTGACCTCGTCGCTGGACGTCACCGCCACGAGCAGCTCCGCCTCCTCGGCGCCGGCATGCGAGAGCACGGAGGGCAGCGAGCCGTGCCCCACCACGGTGCGGATGTCGAGCCGCTCGGCGAGGTCGCGGAGGCGCTGGTGATCGGTATCGACGACCGTGATGTCGTTGTTCTCGGAGGCCAAGGCGGCCGCCACGGAGGTGCCCACTTGGCCCGCCCCCAGGATCAGGATATTCACGCGTTCCCCGCACCTCGTCGTTGCGGGCGGATCATACGCCCACGAGGGCGCGGCAGAGCGCCGCGTAATCCCGGTTCATGCGTTCCCGGCTGAACTCGGCGAGGGCGCGGGCCCGACCGGCCGCTGCCAGCCGCGACGCTTCGGCGGGATCGCGCAAGAGTGCCTCCAGCGCATCGGCGAGGGCCACCGGGTCGCCCTCCGGAACCAGCCGACCATCCACGCCATCGCGCAGCACCTCCCGCACCCCCGGGACCGCGCTGGCCACGGCGGCGCAGCCCGCGGCCATGCCTTCGATGAGGGCCAGCGGCATACCTTCGTAATGGGTCGACAGGCAGGCGATGCGGTGGGCCATCAACCGCGCCGGCACATCGCGCACCACGCCAAGGAAGCCCACCTGCGCCGCGATGCCGAGTTCAGCCGCGAGCTTCTCCAGCGGCGCGCGATGCAGGGCCTTGCCGCCGCCGGCGAACTGCACCGGCGGCGTCAGGCCGCGCTCGCGCAGGATCGCGACGGCGCGCAGCAGGGTGGCATGGTCCTTCTGCTTGGAGAAGCGCGCGACCATGACGATGCCCGGAACGCGCGAGGCGAAGTCCACGGCCCCGGCGGCGGCGAAGGGTTCGAGCCGGATGCCGTTGGGGATGGCGATGGTTCGCTCGGCCGGCATGCCCTGCGCCAGCAGCACCTCGCGCACGCCCTCGGAGCAGCCGACGATGCGCGCCGTGCGCCGCGCCAGCCAGCGCGACTGCGCCAGCCGCCAGCGCGTGTAGCGCTCGCGCGTGTTGTGCTCGACGTGGACGAGGTGCGGCACCTTGGCGAGCAGGCCCGCATAGCGGCCCCAAAGATGCTCGGAGAATCCGTGGCAGAACAGCACGTCGGGCTGGAACTCCCGGCACAGCCGCACCAGCGCCCAGATCGTGGCCGCGTGCGACCAGCCCGGCACCACGCGGAAAGGGGTGCCGTTCGCCTCGAGCTCGGCGAGGCGTTCGGGCGGGGTTCGGCGCTTCTTCCGCAGCACCAGCAAAGGCTCGAAACCCGGCTCGGTACGCGCCGCGTTCACCAGCGCGATCGCGACCTGCGTGGCACCACCGGAGAAGCCGCCGGTGACGAAATGCATGACGCGCAGGGGGCGCGATGGGGGCACGGTTGGGTTCGAGGTCGCGTCGGAAAGGGTCATCGGGAAACGCGACACGCGTCGGCAGTCACGAAAGCGGCGCCTACAATACCGGCATGGCCGATCCCCTGCCCCTCTCCGGCGTCGTCATCACCTTCAACGAAGCCGACCGCATCGAGCGCTGCCTGCGCTCGATGCTGGCCGTCTGCACGGACGTGACGGTGGTGGACTCGCAATCCACCGATGGCACGCCCGACCTCGCGCGCCGCCTCGGCGCGCGCGTCGTCGACCAGCCTTGGCTCGGCTTCGGCCGCCAGAAGAACCTCGCGATCGCGCAGGCCACCCAGCCCTGGGTGCTGCTGCTCGACGCCGACGAGTGGCTGGAGCCCGACGCGCAAGCCACGTTGCGCGCGCTGTTCGCGTCTGGCGCACCGGACGCGACCGATGTGTTCACGCTCCCGCGGCGCACCCACTTCCTCGGCACGGCAATGCGCTTCGGCAGCTTCGCGCGCGAACCGGTGCACCGCCTGTTCCGCGCGCAGTGCCGCCACGAGGAAAGCCCGGTGCACGAGCGCTTCATCACCGACGGTCTGCGCCTGCGAGCGTCGGACGTGCGCATGGAGCACGACACCGCGCGCACCGAGGCCGAGTACTGGGCGAAGCTGCAGCGCTATGCGGCGCTGTGGGCCGAGGAGCGCGCTGCACGCGGCAAGCGCGCGTCGGCGCTGCGCGGCCCGGCGGCGGCCTTCGCCTACCTGCTCAAGAATCTACTGCTGCGCGGCGGCCTGCTCGACGGTCCCGGCGCGTGGCGCTTCCACGTACTGCACGCGCGCTATGCGGCCTTGAAGTACGAAAGGCTGCGGGCCCTCGCGAGCCCGCAGCCTTCCACCTGAAGCCAACCACGCAGCGTGGCGATCGGGATCGATCAGTCGTCCCAGCGCTCGACGTCGACCGCGCCGGTGATCGGGTGCACGCGCACGTCGCGCTCGAAGCCCATCGCCGTGCGCACCTCGGCGGTCCAGAAGCCGTCATCGCGCTCCAGTTCCTTGACCTCGGTGTAGCCGGCGGCGGCAAGGCGCTGCATCACGTCCTCGATGGCCAGCTGACGCTGGCCCGGCTGCGCCGGCCACAGAATTTCACCGGTGGCGGCGTCGATGTGCACGGTGACGCGACGTCCATCGGCGGCGCTGGCGAGCACCTCCCACACGCCGTCGTCGAGTTCGGCGCCGCGCACGGCGCCATAGCCGGCCTGCTGGGCCGTCCGGGTGGCCTGCTCGAGGCCGATCGGCGTGGTGGCCGCCTGGGCGCGCAACGCAGGAACGGCGACGGCCAGGGTCAGGGTCAGGGCGAGGGTGGTGGCAACGGTCAGGGTCTTCATGCGGGTTCTCCATTGGGGTGTTGGGGTGGAACGGCGCCAGATTCGCGCCGGCCCCTGAAATCACCTCTGAGTCCATTTTTCACCAACCGTTTAATCGCGCCCGGCACCATGGGCGCCATGCCCCGTCCGCGCCCGACCGTCCTTGCCCTTGGCGCCGCCTTGCTGCTCGCGCTCCCGGTGTCCTCCGTGGCCGGAAACGAGGAGGACCACGAACGTGCCCGAGCCGCCGTGCTGCGCGGCGACGCGCTGCCGCTCGACCAGATCCTCGCGCGCCTGCCGCTGCGCGAAGGCGAGCGCCTGATCGAGGTGGAGTTCGAACGCGAGGACGGGCGCTGGGTCTACGAGCTGGAGTTCATCGGCGCCGACGGGCGCGTGCGCGAGCTTGAGGTCGACGCCCTGAGTGCCGCGATCCTCGAGGACGACTGATGCGCCTACTGCTGGTCGAGGATGACGCGCCGCTGCGCGACGCCGTTCGCGAGGCCTTGGTCGCCGAAGGCTGGGTGGTCGATGCCTGCAGCGACGGCGACGAGGCCCTGTGGCTCGGCACCGAGGAACCGTTCGACGCCGCCGTGCTCGACCTTGGTCTGCCGCGACGTGACGGAATCTCGGTACTGCAGGGCTGGCGCGAGGCCGGACGGAGTTTCCCGGTGCTCGTGCTGACTGCGCGCAACCGCTGGAACGACAAGCTCGCCGGCTTCGGCGCCGGTGCCGACGACTACCTGACGAAACCCTTCGAGATCGACGAAGTGGTGCTGCGACTGAAAGCGCTGATCCGCCGCGCCAACGGTCATGCGTCCTCCGTGATCCGCATCGGGCCGCTGGAGCTCGACACGCTCGCCAACCGCTTCCGGGTGGACGGGCGCGGGCTTGTGCTCACGGCCGGCGAACACCGCCTGCTCGCCTTCCTTGCCCATCACGCCGGCCGCACCGTGCCGCGCAACGCGCTGGCCGAGCACCTCTACGACCGCGATTTCGACCTCGACTCGAACGTGATCGACGTGCAGATCGGCCGCATCCGCAAGAAGCTCGCCCCGCACAAGCTGCTGCACACCGAACGCGGGCTCGGCTTCCGGCTTGCCGAGGCATGAGCGCCAGCCTGCAGCGCCGGCTCTGGTGGGCGGCCGCCCTGCCCCTTGTGGCGCTCGTCCTCGCCGGCCTGCTGCTGCTCCAGTGGGCCTTCGAGGACACGGTGCGCCGAGCCTTCGATGCCCGGCTCGACCGGACGCTCGTCGCCTTCGTCGGTGGCCTTGAGGCCACGCCCGAAGGCCGCGTCGTGGTGGGCCGACCGATCGGTCAGGCGGCCTTCGACAGCATCGGCTCCGGCTGGCACTGGCAGGTGGCGGATGAAACGGGCGTGCGGCTGCGTTCGCGCTCGCTGTGGGATCGCGAGCTGGCAATGCCTCGAGCGCGCAGCGACGGCCGGGCCCGGCACGTCGACCTCGCACCCGACGGCGCCTCGCCCCTTCGCGCCGTGGTGCGTCGCATCGCGCTGCCGGGGCGGCCCACACCGATCACGGTCCTGATCACCGGGCCGCGTGCGGAGATCGACGCGGAAGTCGCCGACTTCGTGCGGCTGTCGTGGCTGGCGGCCTTCGGGCTCGCCGGGCTCGCGCTCGCCACGATCTTCTTGCAGCTCCGCCTCGGGCTCGCACCGCTGCGCCGGTTCAGCGAGCAAGTCGCCGAGCTGGCCTCAGGCCAGCGCGAGGCCCTTGACCGGCTGCCGGTGCGCGAGCTCGACGCGGTGGTCGACGAGCTCAACCCGGTGATCGAACAGAACCGCCGCCTCGCGGAAAGCGGACGCAAGCGCGCCGGCGATCTCGCCCACGCGCTGAAGACGCCGCTTGCCCTGCTGCGGACGCTGGTGCCCGCGGGCGATGCGCGGCAGCGCGAGGCCCTCGACCGCATCGACGAGATCGTCGATCGGCACCTCGCCCGCGCCGCGGCCGATGCGCGACGCAACAAGGTCCGCTGCGACGTCGCGGCGGCGCTCGCCGAGCTGGTGGCACTGCTCGGCCGGCTGCATCCGTCCAAGGTCATCCATGTCGCGCCATCGCCCACCCTGCTGGAGGCGGCCTGCGAGGCGAGCGACCTGCAGGAAATGCTCGGCAACCTGCTCGACAACGCGCTGCGAGCGGCGTATCGCGAGGTGCGAATCGCCCTGCTCGCCGAAGGAGGGAGCGTGCGGCTCGTCCTCGATGACGACGGCATCGGACTCGACGAGGAAGCGCTCTCCCGACTGGGCGAACGCGGACTGCGCTTCGACGAGAGCGTCCCGGGGACGGGCCTGGGCGTTTCGATCACCCGCGACATCGCGGAAAGCTACGGCGGCGGCCTCGACTTCGGCCGCAGCCCGCTCGGCGGGCTCCAAGCACGCTTGCAGCTGCCGGCATGGCAGGGCGGCTGAAGCCTCAGCCGGCGCGGACGAGCCGCGCGTAGAAGAACCCGTCGCCGCCCCCATCGCCCGGGAAACGTTGGCTGCCGTGACCGGTGTCATCACCGAAGCGCGCGTCGAGCGGCGCGAGGTGCGCCTCGGGATGGCGGGAGAGGAAAGTCGCGACTTGGCGGTCGTTCTCTTCGCGCAGCACCGAGCACGTTGCATAGAGCAGGCACCCTCCCGGCGCGAGCAGCGGCCAAAGCGCGTCCAGCAGCCGCGCCTGGGTCGCGGCGAGCGCCACGATATCGCCCTCGCGACGATGCGCCTTGATGTCGGGCTGGCGCCGCAGGATTCCCGTGGCCGAACACGGAGCATCGAGCAGGATCGCGTCGAAGGCGCGACCGTCATGCCAGCACGCGGTCTCGCCCGCATCCGCCGCGCGCGCCTCGAAGCGGGCCGCCGAGGGCCGCGTTGATGCCACCAGCGCGCACACGCGCTCCAAGCGCTTCGCATCGACGTCGAGCGCCAGCACCTCGCCCGCATCGCCGACGGCCGACAACAGGCCCAGCGTCTTGCCACCGGGCGCCGCGCAGGCGTCGAGCACGCGCTGGCCGGGCCGCGGCGCGAGGGCTTCGACGGCGAGCTGGGCGGCGAGGTCCTGGACGTGGAACGCACCCTCGTCGAAGCCGGGCAGTGCTATCGGGTTCGCCCGCGCGAGAAGGCGCAGGCTGTCACGCGCGGCCCCGGGCTCGCAGGCGATGCCCGCTTCCGCCCAGCGTGCGGCGAGCGCCTCGCGGCCGACGCTGGGCGCATTGGCGCGCAGCCACAGCGGCGCTTCGGCGTTGTTTGCCTCCAGCAAGGCATCGACGCGCTCCGGCCAGTCGGCCTCGAAACGCCGCACCAGCCAGTCCGGATGGCTCGCGCGAACCGCGCGCGAATCCGCGACCGGCCAAAGCTCGCGCGTCGCTTTGCGCAGCACCGCGTTGAACAAGCCAGCCAAGCCTTCGCGGCCAAGCTGCTTCACCGCATCGACGGTGGCACCGACCGCCGCGTGCGGCGCCATGGCCAGCGCGTCGAGCTGCGCGAGTCCGACGAGCAGAAGGCGCGCGACGGCCCGATCCTTCGCGGTGCCGACGGGTAGCGGACGCGCGAGCCAGCGCGACAGCACGAAGGTGTAGCGGCGTTCGTGACGAAGCGCCGCGAAGACGATGGCTTCGAGCAAGCCGCGATCACGAGGCTCGGCGATCTTCGGCAAAGCGGCAGAGAGCACCGCCTTGAGGGATCGTCCATCGTCGAGCACGGCGACGAGCACGCGCGCCGCCTCTGCTCGCAGCGCGGCGCCGGGGCCCAGCGTGGTCATGCGGTTCTGAGCTGCGGGCGCGCGTTCAGGAAATCGGCCACCGGCTGCGGCTTGCCGCCCTCGCGCTGCACGTGCGTCAGGCGCAGCGCACCTTCGCCGCAGGCGACGGTCAGGCCTTCCCGGGTGCCGGCGATCAGCGTGCCCGGGGCGTGCTGTCCAACGCCGAGCGCTCGCGCGGCGGCCTCGGAGAGCGGTACGGCGCCATGCACGCGAATGCGCTCGCCAGCCAGCTCGCATTCGGCGATCGGCCACGGGTGGAAGGCACGCACCTTGCGGGCCAGCACGGCGGCCGGCTGCGCCCAATCGAGCTTCGCTTCGGGCTTGTCGAGCTTGTGGGCATACGTCGCGCCTTCGGCGGGTTGCGCCGTCGCCACCGGCACCATGCCGGCGCGCAGCAGCTTCAGGCCATCGCCCAATACCTCCGCGCCGAGCGCCGAGAGGCGGTCGTGCAGCGTGCCGCCCGTGTCGTCGTCGGTGATCGGCGTGGTCAGACGCAGCATCAGGGGACCGGTGTCGAGGCCCTTCTCCATGCGCATCAGGTCGACGCCGGTCTCGGGGTCGCCGGCCTCGATGGCGCGCTGGATCGGCGCGGCGCCGCGCCAGCGCGGCAGCAGCGAGGCGTGCACGTTCCAGCAGCCGTGGGTCGGGATGTCGAGTACCGCCTGCGGCAGGATCAGCCCGTAGGCCACCACCACCATCAGGTCGGGCCGGAGCTCGCGGAGCTGCGCCTGCGCTTCGGCGTCACGCAGCGTCGCCGGCTGGAAGACGTCGATGCCGAGCTGCCTCGCGCGCTGCTTCACCGGCGATTCCGCCAGCGCCCGGCCGCGCCCTGCCGGCCGATCGGGCTGGGTGTACACCGCCACGACCTCGCCGCGCGCGGCGGCGGCATCGAGGCAGGGCACGCTGAATTCGGGCGTGCCCGCGAAGACGATCCGCAGCGCCATCAGCCCTCGGCCTTGGCCAGCTTGGCGAGCTTCTTCATCGCCATCTCGCGCTTGAGAGGGGTCAGGTAGTCGACGAAGACCTTGCCGTCGAGGTGGTCCATCTCGTGCTGCACGCACACGGCCTCGAGGCCGCTGCAGGTGAACTCAAAGGGCTGGCCGTCGCGGTCGAGCGCACGCACGGTCACCGTCTCCGCGCGCTTCACCTCGGCGAACACCGTGGGCACCGAGAGGCAGCCCTCCTTGCAATTCTGCACGCCGCTGGACGCGACGATCTCCGGGTTGATCAGGACCTTCTTGTTCGACTTGTCGTCCGAGACGTCCATGACGATCAGGCGGATGTGCCGGTCGACCTGGGTGGCCGCGAGGCCGATGCCCGGCTCGTCGTACATCGTCAGGAACATGTCGTCGATCAGCGCCCGCAGGGCGTCGTCGACCTGCTCGACCGGCTTGGCGACGGTGCGGAGGCGGGGATCGGGGAATCGGAGGATGGGCAGCAGGGCCATGGGCGAGGGTCCGCGATGGGGCGCGGGCCGGGCCCGCTGGCCGCACAGTTTAGCGGGCGCACCCCAACCGCCGCTGGCCGATTGCAATGCCGCGGAGGTTCTGGTCTATAGTGACAAGTGTTAACCTTGCGGAAAATCAGGGGGATAGCGGCCATGTTTAAACGGCTTTGTGCAGTCACCGCAGCGGCGCTGCTGACGGTGGCTTCGTACGCCGCTGCCGTCGAGATGCGTGAAGGGCATCCGACCACGTACACGGTGCAGCGCGGCGACACGCTTTGGGACATCGCGGGCCGCTTCCTGTCGAAGCCCTGGCTGTGGCCGGAGATCTGGCAGGCGAACCCGCAGATCGAGAACCCGCATCGGATCTACCCGGGCGACGTGATCAGCCTCGCCTACCTCGATGGCCGAGCCGTCGTGCAGACGACCCAGGCGGGCCCGCGCTCGGAGCCGGCCATCACCACGGTGCCGCTGGCGGACATCGAAGCTTTCCTTCGCCAGAGCTCGGTCGTGGCCGAGTTCGAAGATCTGCCGTACGTCGTCAGCATCGAGGAAGGCCACCTGCGCGGCGTCGATGGGCAGATCGCCTACGTGCGCGGCCTCGAGGGCGCCTCGGTGGGCGACACGATTACGCTGGTGCGGCCGACGCACCACTTCCGCCTGCCGGCCTCGCGTCGCATCACCAACATCATCCCCACCGAGCTCGACCACCGCGGCGACGAAACCTACCGCGACGTGCGCAGCGCCTGGGGCCGCGATCTGGCCCGCGGCGAGAGCCTCGGCTACGAGCTGACGCGCCAGAGCCTCGCCCGCATTACCCAGATCCAGGGCGAAGTCGCCTTGGCCCTTCTGGTCGACGGCACGGCCGACGTGCGACCGGGCGACCGCGCCGTGCCGGCCGAGGCTCAGCCCTACGACGACAGCTTCCTGCCGCAGGCGCCGACCTCGATCCCCGATCACGCAGCCGTGATTGGCATCGCCGACGCCGGCCTCGCCGGTGGCCCGAAGTCGGTGGTCGCGCTCTCCGTCGGCAGCGCCGATGGCGTCAAGAACGGCACCGTGTTCTCGACCTGGCGCCCCGGACAGGCGGTGCCGGACGACGTGGCGAACGCCAACCGCATCGCCGCGTCCGTCGACAAGGTCCAGCTCCCGGACGAGTTCAATGGTCGCGTCATGGTGTTCCGCACCTTCGATCGCGTCAGCTACGCGCTGGTGATGGACGGCATCCGCCCGACCCAGGTCGGCGACCGGCTGAAGGGCCCCGACGCGGCGCAGTAAGACGCCAAGCCGCGGGTTTTTCCGACTGAAGGCGCCTCCGGGCGCCTTCATCGTTTGTGGCATGGACGCTCTCGACGCCTTCCTCCGCCTGCATCACGCCGCCGGCAATGCCCGCTGGTTGCGCGACGTCCTGCATCCGATGGACGGCAACCCATCGACGGAGCCGGTGCACGCCGAGGGGTGGCCTGTCCCGCTGATGGGTGCACCGGTCGGCGACTGGTTGGCTGCAGGGGCGCCGATCGGCGCCCGGGAAGCGGCCCTCGGAGCCGAAGCCGGCGCTTATGCGGCCTCGGTGCGCGACTGGCTCCATGCCGATCCCACGCACGCCCTCGTGGGCTGGCACGACCCCGATTACCCCAGCCTGCTGCGCGAGATGGCGAATCCGCCGACGGCGCTGTTCGTGCATGGACACGCCGAGCGGCTGTGGTGGCCCCAGGTCGCCGTGGTGGGTAGCCGGGCACCGACGCCGGCGGGCCGGGAGCGCGCGGCACGATGGGCTCGCGCCTTCTCCGATGCGGGTTTTGTTGTCACCAGCGGGCTGGCGGCCGGCGTGGATGCCGCCGCACACGCGGCCTCGCTGCGGGAGCCCGGCACGATCGCCGTCACGGCCACCGGACCGGATCGCTGCTTCCCCGCCGCGCACCGTCGACTGCAGGCAGACATCGCCCGGCACGGGGCGGTCGTGACCGAGCATCCACCGGGCGCGGAAGCGCGTCCCGAGCATTTCCCGAGCCGCAACCGGATCATCGCGGGATTGTCCCTTGCGACCGTGGTCGTGGAGGCCGCACACCGCTCCGGCGCGCTGATCACCGCACGGCTGGCCGCGGAGACCGGACGGGAGGTGTTCGCCCTGCCCGGCGCGCCGGAGAATCTCAAGGCGCGCGGCTGCCATCGCCTGATCCGCGACGGTGCCACGCTGGTGGACGAGCCCGCGCAGGTTATCGAGGCCCTCACGGCCGGCACCGGGGAGGCCATCGTTCGGCTTCGGGCCGTCCTCCGGGCCGCACCACCGTCCGCGCCCTCAGGATCGACGGAGCGAGAGGACCCCTGCGCCGTCGAGGAGCAGGTCTGGCGGGCCCTCGGCGCAGAGGGCGCCCATTTCGATGAACTGCTGGAGCGTGCGGGATTGACGTCCGCCACCCTCGCCCCCATCCTGCTGGCCATGGAGTTGGATGGTCGTCTCAGGCAGCAGCACGGGGTGTACCTCCCCTGCGGCTCCGCCCCTCCCAGACGCGCTGGTCCGCAGCGCAGGCGCTAGGGTGATGAAAGAATCGATCCTCGACGTACTGCTCTACCTCTTCGAACACTACTTCAGCGACGACGCCGATCTCGTCCGCGACCGCGACTCCCTCCAGAACAGCCTGCTCGAAGCCGGGTTCAGCCCCGCGGAGATCCACAAGGCTTTCGAATGGCTGGATGAACTGGCCGAGCAACGTCCCGCCGTCGCCAGCGCCCGCCTCGACGGGCCGGTGCGGCTCTATACCGCCCCCGAGTACGCGAAGCTCGATGCCGAAGGCGTCGGCTTCCTGATGTTCCTCGAGCAATCGGGCGTGCTGAATGCCGAGCAGCGCGAACTGGCGGTGGACCGCGCGATGGCGCTCGACCAGGACGATATCGACCTCGACGACCTGAAGTGGGTGGTGCTGATGGTGCTTTTCAACCAGCCGGGCGCCGAGGCGGCCTACGCGTGGATGGAGAACCTGATGTTCGGCGACGAGCCGGCGCCGACCCACTGACGGTCGACGCTCGCTCCGCGCACGGGCGGCGCCCAAGCCGCTTCCATTGACCCGCCGTTCACGGGCATCCTTCCGTGAATGCCGCCGCGAGCGGCCATCCCCCTATTTTCTTGGAGTCCGGGCATGGAAACCGCCCCGTGGTACTACGTGAACGCCGATCGGCAGCGCCAAGGTCCGGTGCCCGCGGCCAGCCTTCGTGATCTCGCCGCCACCGGCGCGGTGAATGCGCGGACCCTGGTCTGGCGGCAGGGCATGCCGCAATGGCAGGCGTTGGAGCAGGTCGCGGGTGACCTCGGCATCCTGCTGGATGCCCCCACGCCGTCCACGCCGGCGCCTACGCCCCCCCCCGCGCCGCCGGCCGACGCGCCGAGCGCCGCCATCGTCGACACCGATGCCGCCCCCGTGCCGCTCTCTGAGCCCCGCCTCGCCGACGTCGGGCGGACGCCGCCACTGACGGAGCCGAAGCGCGCCGCGGCCGCCAACGCCTTTCCGGACGCGGCGATGCAGCAGGCGTATGCCGCGCAAGTGGGTATCGATCCGCAGGCGCGATCCGTCTTTGCCGGGAACGGCCATGTCCTCTACGCGAGCTTCCTGAAGCGGGTCGCGGCCAGCGTCATCGACGGCGTCATCGTCGGCATCCTCAACGTGGTCGTGCAGATGCCGATCGCGCTCATCGGTGGGGTGGGCCTCGGGTTGGCGGGCGGCGACGCCGGCGCCGCGTCCCTGCTGGTGCAGCTGGTGAGCCAGTTGCTCGGCATCGCCATCGGCATCG
The DNA here is from genome assembly GCA_027483745.1 of Lysobacteraceae bacterium. The sequence continues at coordinate 1,844 of JAIXTZ010000073.1, read as the reverse complement.
CCTACTTCGGCTACTTCTACACCTCGGACCAGCAAGCCTCCCCCGGCAAGCAGCTGGTCGGCATCAAGGTCGCGCGCCCCGACGGCGAACGCATCAGCTTCGCGCGCAGCGTGGGTCGCTACTTCGCCAACTGGCTGAACCTCTTCACCCTCGGCCTCTCGTACCTCCTGCCCTTGTTCACCGAGAAGCGCCAAACGCTGCACGACCTCATCTGCGACACGGTGGTGGTCGACCGGTGGGCCTTCACTGAGTCCCCGGAACGCCAGACCGAAGAGCTCGGTGGCTGCGCCGTCGCCGTCCTCGTGATTTGGGGCCTGTTGATCCTCACCATGGTTGGCTCGGCGGTGTTCTTCGTGGTCGCCTTGGGCGCCGGAGGCTGGAAATGATGTCCTCGCCCACTTGGTATTGCGTCAACGCCGCGCGCGAGCGGCTGGGGCCGATGTCGGCGGATGAGATCCGCCACCGCTTCGAAGCGGGAGAACTGCAGCGTCGCAGCCTGGTCTGGCAGGCCGGGATGCCGCAGTGGCAGCCACTCGAGTCGGTGGCCGGGGAGCTCGGCATCGCGCTCGCCGCGGCGCCAACGCCGCCGTCGGAGCCGATCGAAGCGCCGGCGGTCGTCGCGCCCCCGCCAGCGCCGCGCGCCATCGAAACGCCACCGGCCGCGGACGCGGTGATGGCGCAGGCCTATGCGGCGAGTTCGCGCGATGCGTCCGCCACGGGCGGGATCGACACCGCGGACGTCGTCGATGCGGGTTTCTGGAAGCGGCTGGCCGCCTTCATGATCGACGGCGCCATCCTGCTGGTGGCCACCTACGCCATCGTCTTCCTGATGCTGATCATCGTCGGCGCGGGCGTCGGCGGCTTCATGACGATGTTCGAGGCCAGCGCGACCGGTCAGCCGCCGTCGGGACCGCTGCTCGCGGTGTTCCTCGTGGGCTTCTACGTGTTGCCCTTCATCATGCGCTGGGCCTACTTCACCTTCTTCACCCGTTCGTCCTGGCAAGGCACGCCAGGCAAGCGCGCGGTGGGCATCAAGGTCGTCGATCTCGAGGGTGGGCGGCTTGGCACGGGACGGGCCATGGGCCGCTGGTTCGCCGCCGCGCTGTCCTACCTGACGCTCTACATTGGCTTCCTGATGGCGGCCTTCACCGACCGCAAGATGGCCCTGCATGACATGGTGGCCAGCACCCGGGTGGTCGACCGCTGGGCATACACCGACCATCCCGAGCGGCAGCAGCGCGGCCTTGGCGGCTGCGCGATCGCCGCGCTCGTGGGCATCGGGCTGTTCTTCGTCGTGTTCTTCGTGGGCATGATGGCGGCGATCTCGCTGCCGGCTTACCAGGACTACACCGAGCGCGCGAAGATCGCCCAGGTCGTGTCCGAGGGACGCAGCATGACCCTCGCCGTCGACGAGTTCGTGCTGGCGACCGACCGTTGCCCGGCGACCCTCGAGGAAGCCGGCTTGGTCACGCCCTCCAGCCCCCTCGTGCAGTCCACCGACATCGGCGAGATCGACGTCGGCCAATGCAGCCTGCGCTTCACCCTGGGCGGCGCCCAGGCGGGTCCTTTCGATGGCGAATACCTGTGGTTCACGCAGGATGGCCAAGGCGGCTGGGACTGCGGCGGCAGCATGGCGGACAAGCTCCTGCCGTCGGGCTGCCGGGGCTGAAACTTGACACCGCCGCCGCACCGGTGGCCCTAATGAAAAAAGGAAAGCCCGCCCCTTGGCGGGCTTTCGCCCCTTCGCGCGGCCTTCCGCGCGCGGCCCTCACGGTAAACCGGACATGGCCAAGAACCTCCTCATCGTCGAATCGCCCGCCAAGGCGAAAACCATCAACAAGTAC
>JAIXTZ010000110.1 GCA_027483745.1 Lysobacteraceae bacterium | reverse complement strand
CGGCCAGTAGGTGGACGGTGGCCCCGTCCGTGTCCGCGAGCCCGAAGACCTGCCGACCCGCCGCGCGAAGCACAACGCGCGGCGCTGCTCGTCATCCCCGAGGGAGGGAGGGCGGCCCGTGCTTCACCACGGAGAACCACCGATGAGCACCTCCACCGCGACGGCATACGCCGTCGATGGCGAGCGCCTGCGCGCCGCCGAAACCCCCTCCGCTGCCGCCCCGGCCTTCGACCTGCGCGCGCCCCACCATGCGCCGGCGATGACCGTCACCAAGCGCGACGGCCGCCGCGAGCCGGTCGACCTCACCAAGATCGTCCGCGCCATCCAGCGCTGCGCCGAGGGTTTGCACGCCGTCGACCCGATGCGCGTGGCCACTCGCACCATCTCCGGCCTCTACGACGGCGCGACCACGCGCGAACTCGACGAGCTGTCGATCCGTACCGCGGCCCTGCTGACGGCCGAAGAGCCCGAGTACGGACGTCTCGCCGCGCGCCTGCTGGCGGCGGTGATCGAGAAGGAAGTGGCGGGGCAGGGCATCCACGCTTTCTCGCAGAGCGTGCAGCGCGGCGCCGAGCTTGGCCTGGTCAACGAGCGCCTGTTGGGCTTCGTGCAGGCCAACGCGCGGAAGCTGAACGATGCGGCCGACCGCACGCACGACGCGCGCTTCGACTATTTCGGCCTGCGTACGGTCTACGACCGCTACCTGTTGCGCCACCCGGAGACGCGGCTCGTCATCGAAACGCCGCAGCAGTTCTTCCTGCGCATCGCCGCGGCACTGGCGACGTCCATCGGCGAGGCGATCGACCTCTACGAACGCATGGCGCGCCTCGAATACCTGCCCAGTTCGCCGACGCTGTTCAACAGCGGCACGCGCCACGAGCAGCTGTCGAGCTGCTTCCTGCTCGACTCGCCCGAGGACTCGCTGGAGGGCATCTACAAGGCCTACACCGACGTCGCGCGGCTGTCGAAGTTCGCCGGCGGTATCGGACTGTCGTTCACGCGCATCCGTTCGCGCGGCGCGCTGATCCGCGGCACCAATGGCCTCTCGAACGGGATCGTCGCCTGGCTGAAGACACTGGACGCCTCGGTGGCGGCGGTGAACCAGGGCGGCAAGCGCAAGGGGGCGGCCTGCGTATACCTCGAGACCTGGCACGCCGACCTCGAGGAGTTCCTCGAACTCCGCGACAACACCGGCGACGAGGCCCGGCGTACGCACAACCTCAACCTCGCGCACTGGGTGCCCGACCTGTTCATGCGACGCGTCGAGGCCGACCTGCACTGGTCCCTGTTCAACCCCAGCGACGTGCCCGAGCTCACCGACCTCCACGGGGCGGACTTCGAACTCGCCTACCAGGGCGCCGAAGCGCGCGGCCTCGCGCGCAAACAGGTGCGGGCCCGCGACCTCTACGCGCGGATGATGCGAACGCTGGCGCAGACCGGCAACGGCTGGATGAACTTCAAAGATCGCGCCAACGCCACCTGCAACCAGGCGGCGCGTGCGGGCAACGTGGTGCACCTGTCGAACCTCTGCACCGAGATCCTCGAGGTGACGTCCGCGCAGCACACCGCGGTGTGCAACCTGGGCTCGATCAACCTCGCCCAGCATCTTGGCGAGGACGGCGTCGATCTCGAGCGCTTGGGCGAAACCGTCCGCGCCGCCGTTCGCCAGCTCGATCGCGTCATCGACCTCAACTTCTATCCCGTCACCGAGGCGGCGGCCTCGAACGCGCGTTGGCGGCCGGTGGGCCTCGGCCTGATGGGCTTGCAGGACGTGTTCTTCGCGCTGCGCCTGCCCTTCGACAGCGCCGAGGCGAAGGCGCTGTCGACGCGGATCAGCGCCGAGATTTACTTCCATGCGCTGTCGGCCAGCTGCGAGCTCGCCGAAGCGCAGGGCGCGCATCCGGCCTTTGCGGACACGCATGCTGCCGACGGCCGCCTGCAGTTCGACCTCTGGGGCGTGACGCCGCCCGACGAGCCGCGCTGGGCGGCCTTGAAGGCGCGGATCGCCCGCCACGGGCTGCGCAACTCGCTGCTGGTGGCGATCGCGCCGACGGCGACGATCGCGTCGATCGCCGGCTGCTACGAGTGCATCGAGCCGCAGGTCAGCAACCTGTTCAAGCGCGAGACGCTGTCGGGCGACTTCCTGCAGGTGAACCGCCACCTCGTCGAGGAGCTCAAGCGCCTCGGCCTGTGGACGCCCGAGGTGCGCGATCGCATCAAGCAGGCGGAAGGCTCCATCGCCGGGATCCATGAAATCCCGGAAACCTTGCGCCACATCTACCGCACCGCGTGGGAGCTGCCGATGCGCGCGCTCATCGACCTGCAGGCCGCGCGCGGCCCCTACATCGACCAGAGCGCCTCGCTGAACCTGTTCATGGAAAGCCCGAGCATCGGCGCCCTGAGCTCGATGTACATGTACGCATGGAAGCAGGGCGTCAAGACCACCTACTACCTGCGTTCCCGCCCGGCCACAAAGATCGCCAAGACCACCGTCGCGGCCAGCGCTGCCGCCGCGCCCGACGACACCGCGGCCGTCGTGTGCTCGCTCGAGAACCCCGGAAGCTGTGAGGCCTGCCAGTGAGCGCCGTTATGACCCCGAAACTCCTCGACCCGGGCTTCGACCTGACCCTGCGGCCGATGCGCTACCCGCAGTTCTTCGCGATGTACCGCGACGCCATCCGCAACACCTGGACGGTGGAGGAGGTCGACTTCGCGCCCGACGTGCAGGACCT
>JAIXTZ010000347.1 GCA_027483745.1 Lysobacteraceae bacterium | reverse complement strand
CGTCGATGAAGTCGTCAAGGCGAAAGAGCAGGAACTGCTGGCCCTCTGAGCGCCAGCCGCATGTCGCACCCCGCCGCGCTGCCCCGCCACCTCGCCGTCATCATGGACGGCAATGGGCGTTGGGCGAAGCAGCGCCAGCGCCCGCGCACGCTCGGCCATCGCGCCGGCGCGCGCGCGGTGCGCACGATCGTCGAGTACTGCCTGAAGCGCGGCATCCCCGCGCTGACGCTGTTCGCCTTCTCCAGCGAGAACTGGAACCGCCCCGAGGATGAAGTCGGCGCGTTGATGCGCCTGTTCCTCCGCGTGCTGGAATCGGAAGTCGAGGAGCTGGCGCGGCAGCAGGTGCACCTGCGCTTCATCGGCGACCGCTCGCGCTTCCCCGAGGCCATCCGCGCCCGCATGGCCGCCGCGGAAGCCATCCGCCTGCCGTCGCCGAAGCTCACGCTCACCCTCGCCGCCGGCTACGGTGGCCGCGCCGATCTGGCGCAAGCCGCGCGCCGCCTCGCCGAGCGCGTGCAGGCCGGCACCCTGCGCCCCGAGCAGATCGACGAAGCCACCTTCGGTGAAGCAATGAGCCTCGCCGACCTGCCGCCCCCCGACCTCTTCATCCGCACCGGCGGCGAACACCGCATCAGCAATTTCCTGCTGTGGCAGCTGGCCTACACCGAGCTGTGGTTCACCGATGTCCTCTGGCCCGACCTCGACGACGCGCTGCTCGATGCGGCGATCGCCGACTTCGGGCGGCGCGAACGGCGCTTCGGCCTGATTTCCGAACAACTGCCCACCCCGGCCCTGGAGGCCCGATGAGCCGCACCCGCATCCTCACCGGGCTCGTGCTCGCGCCGACCGCCGTGGCGGGCCTGCTGTGGCTGCCCACGCCCTGGCTGGCGCTGGTGGCGGCCGTCCTGCTGCTGGCCGGCCTGTGGGAGTGGACGCGCCTGACCGGTCTCTCGGAGGTGATGCCCCGTCTCGGCTACGTCAGCGCAAACGCCTTCATGATCGCCGCGCTGGCCTGGGCCGCCGGGCCCAATCTCTTCGCCCTCAAGGCGGCCGCCCTGCTGGGCGTCGCGTGGTGGGTGTTGGCCCTCGCCTGGCTGTGGCGCTTCGAGTTTGGCCAGGCCGACCGCGGCCGTTTCCGCATCTTGAAGCTGCTGGCCGGCAGCCTCGCCGCCGTACCGGCGTGGGCCGCCCTCGTGTGGCTGCACCAGTTGCCCGGGCACGGCCCGCGCTGGGCGCTGTTCGCGGTAATGCTGGTCTGGGCCGCCGACACCGGGGCGTACTTCGTCGGCGTCCGCGTGGGCAAGCACAAAATGGCGCCGCGCATCAGCCCGAACAAAAGCTGGGAAGGCTTCTGGGGCGGCCTCGCCGGCGCCTCGCTGATCGCAGTCCTCGCGGTGAAGCCGCTCGGCCTCGGCTGGGACGACCTGCCCGTGCTCGTCTTCCTCACCATTATCGCCGCGATGATGTCGGTGGCCGGCGACCTGTTCGAAAGCCTCTTGAAGCGGCATTCCGGGCACAAGGATTCCGGCCGCCTGATCCCGGGCCACGGCGGCATGCTCGACCGCCTCGACAGCCTGCTCGCGGCACTGCCGGTGTTCATGGTGGGCAAGCTGTGGCTGGGCCTCTGAAGCGGATCGCGCTGTTCGGGGCGACCGGCTCGATCGGCGCCTCGGCCCTCGACGTCATCGCCCGGCATCCCGATCGCTACGCCGTCGACGCGCTCAGCGCCCACTCGCAGGTCGATGCGTTGGTCGCCCTCTGTGCACGCTACCGCCCGCGCGTTGCCGCGATCACCGATGACAGCCGCTACGCCGCGCTTCGCGAGGGCTTGGCGGCCGCGGGCCTCGACACCGTCGCGGTGGCCGGCGCAGTCGCCCTCGACGAGATCGCCGCTGACGACCGCAACGATACGGTCATCGCCGCCATCGTCGGCGCCGCCGGCGTGGCCTCGACACTGGCCGCCGCGCGCGCCGGCAAGCGACTGCTGCTCGCCAACAAGGAATCGGTGGTGCTGGCCGGCGAGCTGCTGATGGCGGAAGTGGCCGCCGGTGGCGCCACGCTCGTCCCCATCGACAGCGAGCACAACGCGATCTTCCAGTGCCTGCCGCAGCACGGCGGCCACGGCGGCGTGCGGCGCATCGTGCTGACGGCCTCGGGCGGCCCCTTCCGCGGGTGGTCGCGCGAGCAGCTCGTCGACATCACCCCGGAGCAGGCCTGCGCCCACCCGAACTGGTCGATGGGCCGCAAGATCTCGGTTGATTCTGCCACGTTGATGAACAAGGGCCTCGAAGTCATCGAGGCGCACCACCTGTTCGACCTGCCGGCGGAACGCATCGACGTGGTCGTCCACCCGCAATCGACCATCCACTCACTGGTCGACTACGTCGACGGCTCCATGCTCGCCCAACTGGGCCAGCCCGATATGCGCACCACCCTCGCCGTCGGCCTCGCGTGGCCGGAGCGCATCGAGGCCGGCGTCGCACCGCTCGACCTGATCGCCATCGGCCGGCTCGATTTCCAGGCCCCGGACCTGGCCGCCTTCCCGGGTCTCGGCCTCGCTTTCGAAGCGCTGCGGGCCGGCGGCAGCGCCCCGGCGGTCCTGAATGCGGCGAACGAAGTGGCGGTTTCAGCCTTTCTTCAGCGCCGCCTCGCTTTCCTTGGCATCCCTGCGCTGATCGAACGCACCATGCACCGCCTGCCTGCCCTGCCCAGCGCCACGCTTGCCGACCGCCTCGCGGCCGATGCGGAAGCGCGCCGCGTCGCCACCGGGCTGCTGGCGTGAGCGAGATCCTCTCCTCAGCGTTCTGGCTGGTGGTCGCGCTCGGCGTGCTGATCACCTTCCATGAGTTCGGCCACTACTGGGTGGCTCGCCGCTGCGGGGTCAAGGTGCTGCGCTTCTCGGTGGGCTTCGGCCGCGCCCTGTGGTCGCGCACCGACCGCGACGGCATCGAATGGCGGATCGGCCTGATCCCGCTGGGCGGCTACGTCAGCATGCTGGACGAGCGCGAAGGCGAGGTCGCCGATGCGGACCGCCCCCGCGCCTTCACGTCGAAACCGGTCGGGCAGCGGATCGCCATCGTCGCCGCGGGCCCGCTGGCGAACCTCGTGCTCGCGGTCGGCCTGCTTTACGTGATGTTCGTCGTCGGCAAGCCCGACTACGTGCCGGTGCTGGCGGAGCCGCAGGCGCTGGCGGCGGCCTCGGGCTTCGAGGCCGGCGACCGCCTGCTGGTCGTCGACGGCCGCGAGACGCCGACCTGGACCGACGCCCAGAACGCCCTGCTCGGACCGATGGTCGACCGCCGCGACATCGCCGTCGAAGTCTCCGATGCCGACGGGAACCTCGTCCAGCGCACGCTGCGCCTCGCCGCCCTCGACCCGACGCTGGAGGAATCCGATGCCTTCCGTGGCCTCGGCCTGGTGCCTCGGCGACCGGTCCCGCCGGCGGTCGTGGGTGCGGTTGCGCCGGGGAGCCCGGCTGCCGGCGCCCTGGAGGTGGGCGACCGCATCCTCGCCATCGACGACACGCCGGTGGCCGACTTCAACGCCATGCAGGCCGCGCTGGCGGCCCATCCCACGGACGACCCCGCGCCGACGCTGCGCCTGCGCATCGACCGGGGCGGGGAGACTCTCGAACGCACGCTGGTACCGCAACGCGTCACGCCCGAGACCGGTTCTCCGGTCTGGCGTTTGGGCGTGGCCGCTCCAGACCCGCGCGATGCCCTCCTCCGCCACGGGCCCATGGAGGCCCTGCCGGAAGCCCTCAAGGCCACCGGCCAGCTGGCGACCGACACGGTCGGCATGCTTTGGCGCATGGTCACGGGCGCGGCCTCGCTGCAGAACCTGTCCGGCCCGATCACCATCGCCCAGGTGGCGAACACCACCGCGGCGCGCGGCGTGGCGTGGTTCCTCTACTTCCTCGCGATGCTCTCGGTGAGCATCGCCATCCTGAACCTGCTGCCCATTCCTGTCTTGGACGGGGGGCACCTGCTGGTTTACCTTATCGAGCTGGTTCAAGGGCGGCCGCTGGGCGACCGCGT
>JAIXTZ010000222.1 GCA_027483745.1 Lysobacteraceae bacterium | reverse complement strand
GAGGAAGCCCCGGCCCCGGGCATCACCGACGCCCAGCGCGCCGAGATCGGGAAAGTGTGCACCGAGGCCTGCATCCGCATCGGCTACCGCGGCGCCGGCACCTTCGAGTTCCTGTACGAGAACGGCCGCTTCTACTTCATCGAGATGAACACCCGCATCCAGGTGGAGCATCCGGTGACCGAGCTCGTCACCGGCATCGACCTGGTCCGCGAGCAGCTGCTGATCGCCGGCGGCGAGAAGCTCTCGATCAAGCAGGAGGACGTGGTGCTGCGCGGCCACGCCATCGAGTGCCGCATCAACGCCGAGGATCCTGAGACGTTCGCGCCCTGCCCCGGCCTGATCAAGCATTTCCACGCCGCCGGCGGCCCCGGCGTGCGCGTCGATTCGCACATCTACGAGGGCTACAAGGTCCCGCCGAACTACGATTCGATGATCGGCAAGCTGATCGTCCACGGCGCCACCCGCGCGCAGGCCATCGCCCGGATGCGCGTGGCGCTGGCCGAGATGATCGTCGACGGCATCAAGACGAACATCCCGCTGCAGCAGCGGATCATGGCCGACATCGGGTTCCAGCAGGGCGGCACCAACATCCACTACCTCGAGAAGCGGCTGGCCGAGCGCAAGGAAAAAGCCATTGGCCTTGGCTGAAACCGGCCCGGCGGCGATCGGCCTGGTGGCCCTCGGCAATCAGGCCCTCGACACGGACCGACGCAATGCGGCTGCACTGGAGGCCTTTGCGCTGCGCCTCGTCGATACGCCGTTGCACGCACTGGTTCGTAATGTGGACGCCGAGACCGGCCAAGTCGGCTTCGTGATGCTGGCCTTGGACGGCTGGGACCTACACGCGCTGACCGCGCACGTCGCAATTCCAACCGACAGGACGACGCCCGAGGGCCTGACCTGGGCCACGCTGGACGGCGCCCAGCTACTCGCCTTGGCCCAGCAGCAGCGCTTCGTCCTACTGATCTGCGATCGCGAAGACAGCTGCGCCGTGATGCCCGACCAGCAGGTGATCCTGTTGACGCTGTGGCGGGCGCTCCAAGCCGAGCGGGATCCGCACGCGGGGCCGAGGGCGGTCAGCGATGCGCAGGCCGAGGCCGCGATCCGCGAGGTGCCGGTCGCGTTCAACCGCGCCGTTTACGACTACGCCGCCGCCCAGGCCGGCGTACGTCGCCTGTGGTTGGCCATCGCGGTCAGTCCCGTCGACGTGGGCCGCCCACCGGTGCGCGCCGTGGTCGACGCCCGGCCCAGCGAGTTCCAACAGCACCTGGCGGCCCTGCATGCACTGGCGGAAGCACACCTGCCGCCCGGGCAGGTGCTGATGGTGGGCGCCCACGGCGACGGCGGCCCCAGCGCCGCCATCGCGCAGGCGGCGCCTTTCTATAGCGACCAGCACGACCAGGGCTTGTTCGCGCGGCTGAAGCGCCGGATCAGCCCACCACCGATCGTCCTGCTGCGCATCGATCTCACTGACTGAGCCGCCTCGACCATGCCCGTCGAACCCGCCGCCGATTTCACGATGACCGTGCTGATGACGCCGGACAAGGCGAACTTCAGCGGCAAGGTGCACGGAGGGGCGCTGCTGAAGCTGCTCGACGAGGTCGCCTACGCCTGCGCCTCGCGCTACGCCGGGCGCTACTGCGTGACGCTGTCGGTCGACCAGGTGACCTTCCGCGAGGCCATCCACGTCGGCGAACTCGTGCACTTCATGGCGCGGGTGAACTACACCGGCACCAGCTCGATGGAAGTCGGCATCAAGGTCGTGGCGGAGAACATCCGCGAGCGCTCGGTGCGGCATGTGAACAGCTGCTTCTTCACCATGGTGGCCATGGGCGACGACGGCCGTCCCACGCCGGTGCCGCCGCTGGAACCGCAGACCGAGGACGAAATGCGGCGCTTCCGCAAGGGCGAGCAGCGTCGCGCCTTGCGCGCCGAGAACGCAAAGCGCTTGGCCGAGATCAAGTCGGGCAGCTGAGGCTCCGCCCCCGGGCCGCCGCCACGGGTTCAGGGCGGCGGTGCGACAATGCCGCCATGACCACCGCCTTCGCCTCGCTCGGCCTGCCCGAGCCCCTTGCCCGCGCCTGCGAGTCGCTGGGCTTCACCGAGCCCACGGCCATCCAGCAGCAGGCCATCGGCCCCGCGCTCGCCGGCCGCGACCTGCTCGCGCAGGCCCGCACCGGCAGTGGCAAGACCCTCGCTTTCGGCCTGCCGCTGCTGGCGAAGACCGAGCCGGCCGCGCTCCGCGCGCAGGCGCTGGTGCTCTGCCCCACGCGCGAGCTCGCCGACCAGGTGGCCAAGGACCTGCGCGCCGCGGCGCGCTTCCTGCCCAACCTGAAGATCGTGACGCTGTGCGGCGGCATCCCGCTGCGCCCGCAGCTGGCCTCGCTCGAAGTCGCGCCGGACGTGGTCGTGGGTACGCCGGGCCGCATCCTCGAACTGATTGCCGAAAACGCCTTGTCGCTGGAGCACGTGAGCACCTTCGTGCTCGACGAAGCCGACCGCATGCTCGACATGGGCTTCGTCGAGGACATCCGCACGCTGGCCAAGCGCCTGCCGAAGACCTCGCAGACCCTGCTGTTCTCGGCCACCTT
>JAIXTZ010000141.1 GCA_027483745.1 Lysobacteraceae bacterium | reverse complement strand
GCGGCCTTCACCAGCGGCGGGCCGCCGAGGAAGATCGTGCCTTGCTCCTTGACGATGATCGACTCGTCGCACATCGCCGGCACGTAGGCGCCGCCGGCGGTGCAACTGCCCATCACCACCGCCACCTGTGGGATGCCGAGGCCGCTCATGCGCGCCTGGTTGAAGAAGATGCGGCCGAAGTGCTCCTTGTCTGGGAACACCTCGTCCTGCAGCGGTAGGAAGGCGCCGCCGGAGTCCACGAGGTAGACGCAGGGCAGGCGGTTCTCGAGGGCCACTTCCTGCGCGCGCAGGTGCTTCTTCACCGTCATCGGGAAGTAGGTACCGCCCTTGACCGTCGCGTCATTGGCGACGACGACCACCTGTTGGCCGTGCACGTTGCCGATGCCGCAGATCATCCCGGCGGCCGGTGCCGCGCCGTCGTACAGGCCTTCGGCGGCCAAGGGGGCGATTTCAAGGAAGGGCGAGCCCGCGTCGAGCAGGGCTTCGATGCGCTCGCGGGGCAGCAGCTTGCCGCGCTCCGTGTGTTTCGTCCGGGCCTTCTCGCCGCCGCCCTCGGCCGCGCGGGCGAGGCGCTGCGAGAGCTCCTCGACGTTGGCCTTCAGCGCGTCGGCGTTGGCGAGGAAATCCGGCGATCGCGGATCAATCTGGCTGTGCAACTGGGGCATGGTGGGGCAGGGGGCTCGGCGAGAAATCGCGATGGTAGCGTCTGGGCGAAAAAAAACCGCCGGGCAAGCCCGGCGGTCTTCTTGGCGAGAAACTCGCGACCCGAATTACTGGGCCGGGGTCTCTTCGGCCGGGGCTTCTTCAGCGGCCGGCTCGACGGCAGCAGCGGCGTCGGCAGCAGCGCCTTCGACGGCGGCAGCGGCGTCGGTGGCGGCGCCTTCGACGGCAGCAGCGGCGTCGGTGGCAGCGCCTTCAACGGCGGCAGCGGCGTCGGTGGCGGCGGCGTCAGCGGCCGGAGCCATGGCGTCGGCGGCGGGGGCTTCAGCAGCCGGGGCCTCAGCGGCCGGGGCTTCGGCAGCCGGGGCCTCAGCAGCCGGAGCTTCGGCGGCCGGGGCGGCTTCTTCAGCCGGCTTCGAGCAGGCGGTCAGGGCCAGGGCGACGGCCAGGGCGAGCAGCGACTTGTTCAGCGACATGGATTGAGTCCTCGTCTACACGTGTAGGTAATAAGAAAAACGTGCGCAGCAGGGCGCGCACGTTGTATTCATCATGACAAGAACAGAACCGTAGTCAAGTCCTTGATCATCCTTTTTCGTGGGTGAGCCGCCACCCCCGAAAGTCACGGCCTCAGGTCAGCTCGACGGCCACCGCCGTGGCCTCGCCGCCGCCGATGCAGAGCGCCGCCACGCCGCGCTTGCCGCCGGTCTGCGCCAGCGCGTTCAGCAGGGTCACCAGAAGGCGGGCGCCCGAGGCACCGATGGGATGGCCGAGCGCGCAGGCGCCGCCATGGATATTGAGCTTGGCCTGCGGGATGCCGAGCTCCCTCATCGGCGCCATGGCGACGACGGCGAAGGCCTCGTTGACCTCGAACAGGTCGACCGAATCCACCGTCCAGCCAGCCTTGTCCAGCACCTTCTGGATCGCGCCGACCGGCGCCGTGGTGAACCACTCGGGCGCCTGCGAGTGGGTGGCATGGGCCACCACGCGGGCCAAGGGCTTGGCGCCGAGGGCCTGGGCCTTGTCGGCCGAGGCCAGCACCAGCGCAGCGGCGCCGTCGTTGATCGACGAGGAGGCCGCGGCGGTGATCGTGCCGTCCTTCTTGAATGCCGGCTTCAGCGTCGGGATCTTCTCGATGTTGCAGCGGCCCGGCTGCTCGTCCTGGTCGATGGCGGTGTCGCCCTTCTTGCCGGCCACGATCACCGGAACGATCTCGGCCTTGAACTTGCCCTCGGCCTGCGCGGTCTGGGCGCGACGCACCGACTCCGCGGCGTAGGCGTCTTGCTCCTCGCGGGTGAAGGTGTACTTGGCGGCGCAGAGCTCGCCGAAGCCGCCCATCGGCTGCTTGTCGTAGGGGTTGGTGAGGCCGTCCCACGCCATGTGGTCGAGCATTTCGGCGCTGCCGTAGCGGATGCCGGTGCGCGAGCCGTTGAGCAGATGCGGGGCGTTCGTCATGCTCTCCATGCCGCCGGCGACGACGACGTCGGCCGAACCGGCCTTGATCAGGTCGGCGCCCAACATCACGGCCTTCATGCCCGAACCGCAGACCTTGTTGATCGTCGTGGCACCGGCGGCGGCAGGGATGCCCGCGGCCAGCATGGCTTGGCGCGCCGGCGCCTGGCCGAGGCCCGCCGGCAGCACGCAACCCATGATCACTTCCGAGACGGCCTCGGCGGCGACGCCCGATTGCTCGAGGGCGCCCTTGATGGCGGCCGCGCCGAGCGTGGGCGTGGGCACCCCGGTGAACTGGCCGAGAAGAGCGCCGAGGGCGGTGCGCTTGGCGCCGAGGATGACGATGTCCGACATGGGAAGGTTCCGGGGAGGAAAACCCGGATTATCCGCCCCGGGTGGTTTCAGCTGCAAACGTCGTCGGCGTTGGGCTTGGCCATGCCGGGCGCTCGCCGTCGGCGGTGGGACGGAAAGTGTCGAAGGGTGGCGGTGCGTCGCACGGGCTCGTCGAAACAGCCTCAGGCACACGGTCCTCGAGCGGCGTCAGCCAGATCGCGTCGAGCGCCGCGAAGCGCGTTGCCTGGTACCAGCGGCAGGTCGCTTCGTCGCGTCCGCTTCGCCCGATGAACAACTCGAACGTCTTCGCTTGGTCGGTCGGGCTGGGCTGCAGAGCGAAGCGAACGGACTCCTTTTGGCTCGCCCAAACGAGGGGGAGTTCGACAAAGCTAGCCGGCATCGGCCCTTCGGAGGTCTCGGGGCCAAGCACGCCCACCACCAACAGAAACTCGGACAGTTCGCCGCGGGCGCCTTCCACCACGATGGCGGCAACGCCCAGCATGTCCTTCGACGTGAGGCCCATCGGAGCGGCGAGGCACGTGGACGCCACGGTGCGCCCCCAGACGATGCCCGTGGGAACAACGCGAAGACGCTCTTCCGCTTGGGGTGTGCAGGGCGTGACCTTGCTGGAGGGCAGGGCGGAAAGGCCTGACATGGCCACAAGGCTCGCGAAGAAAAGGGCCGCCGTTCGCCGCCGAAAGGTTTGCTGAGGTGACGTCGGCATCGCGACAAACGAGGGTCGGGTGCGTCAGTCTAGAGCAGCCGCTGGCTGATCGCCTTCATTACCGCATGCGTCCGGTCGCGGCAGTCGAGCTTCACCAGCAGGTCGCTGATGTAGTTCTTCACCGTGCCCTCGGAGAGGTGCAGCACGCGGCCGATCTCTTTGTTCGAGTAGCCGCCGGCGACGAGCTTCAGGATGCTGGCTTCGCGTTCGGTGAGATGGGGTTGGCCCACGCCGCGCTCCGCCGGCAGCAGGGCGCGCACCGGCCCCAGCGAGACCGGCTGCAGCAGGGTCTCGCCGCGGGCCACGCGGTTGATCGCGTCATGCAGGTCTTCCGGCGCGGCATCCTTCAGCAGGAAGCCCTGCGCGCCGGCCTCGATGGCGGCCAGCATCAGGGCGCTGTCGTCGAAGGTGGTGAGCAGGATCACCGGCGTGGGGTTGCCGGCCTCCCGCAGGGCGCGGATCAGGCCGATGCCGCCGAGCCCGGGCATGCGGATGTCGCTGACGATCACGTCGACCGGGCGCTGCGGCAGGGCCGCCAGCAGCCGCTCGGCGTCGGGGCTTTCGAGGGCGATCTCGAAGCCGAGGTCGACGAGCAGCGCGGACAGGCCCTTCAGCACCAGGGCCTGGTCGTCGGCGAGGGCGAGGCGGATGCGCGGCGCGTCGGCGCGGTTCATGCGGCCACTCCCGCGGCCCCGGGCAGCTCCGCACGGAAGCGCAATCCGTGCGGCATGCAGGGCTCGATATGCAACTGGCCGCCAAACGCCGCGAGCCGCTCGCGCATGCCGCGCAGGCCGTTGCCCTCGGCCAGGGGCAGTCGGCCCTGGCCGTCATCCTCCACGCTGAGGCGCAGGCGGCCGTCGACCGTGTCGACCCGCAGCGCCACGTGCGAGGCCTGGCCATGGCGCAGGGCATTGGTCAGCCCCTCCTGGGCGAAGCGCAGCAGGGTTTCCGCCTGTGCCACCGAGGCCACCCGGGCCTGCTCCCGGCCCTGCAGTTCAATACGCACGCCCGGCAGTGGGCGGGCGAGGGCGGCAAGGGCGTCACCGAGCTGGATGCCGTCGTGCTGCCGAAGTTCGCTCACCACCGCGCGGATGTCGGCCAGCAGCTCGTCGGCCAGCTGCAGGGAAATGGCGAGCTCTTCGCGGCCGGCGAAGCTTGGGTCGCGGTGCAGGGCGCGCAGGTGCAGCTTCAGCGCCGTGAGCTTGTGTCCGGCGACGTCATGCAGTTCGCGCGACAAGCGAAGGCGTTCGTCGCTGCGGGTGGATTCTTCGAGCAGGCGCTGCGTGGCCTGGAGCTCGGCGTTGAGGTCGGCCAGCGCGTCGCCGCGGCGTTCGCTGCGCTCCGCGTACATCGCCGTCAGCGCGGCGAAGGCCTGAAAGCCGAGCATCGGCAGGATCGAGAGCAGCAGGTCGTCGAGCTCGAAGCCGCGCAGGCGCCAGAGCGCGAGCACCGCGGCATTGAGCGCGACGAGGATGGCGGTGGCCAGCGGCACCGACAGCATGGTGAAGAGCTGGCCGGTGACGATGATCAGCAGTACCGAGACGCCGGCCGAACCGAGCAGGTGCTGGGCCGCGACGACCATCAGGCCCTGGGCCAACAGCGCTGTGATCGCGCCCGAGCGATGCCGGCAGGGATCGATAAGGTGCGCGGCTTGCGCCACGAACAGCACCAGCATGGCGAGCAGGGCGGCGAGGCCGAGCCAGACGCCGACATCCCCGCGGGCCAGGGCGGCCGCGGGCACCGCGCTGGCGGTGATGCCCCCCCACGTGATGTAGGCCGCCCAGCTCAAGGGGGCGAAGAGGCGGGTGCGCGTGCTGCGGGCGAATTCGGAATCCATGCCGACAGTATCGGTGGCCGCGCGGCCGGATTTCTCCCCCGTGGCAACGAAGGTGACTTTCCTCACCCCTCGCGTGTGCCATCCGGCACCTCGGCCCCGCGGCCCGCGATGCGGAGACTGGTTGTACCCCCAAGGAGAGTCGCCATGTACCGCGCCATCGTCACCGCCCACATCGCCTGCGGCGTCGTCGCCCTCGCCACCTACTGGATGGCCGGCCTGTCGAAGAAGGGCTCGCCGCTGCATCGCGGCGCCGGCAAGGCCTACCTGCTCAGCATGATCGGCGTGGTCGCCAGCTCGGTGGTGATGGCGGGCTTCGCCTTCGCTCGCGAGATGTTCGTCATCGCCACCTTCCTCGCCTACCTGGTGGTGATCACCACGACGGCGATGGCGCTGGGCTGGCTGGCGCTGCGCCGCAAGCGCGACCAGGCCGGCTATCGGGGCATCGGCTACCGCGCGACGGCCGTGGCCAACGTCGTCAGCGGGCTCGGCGTCTTCGCCTTCGGCGTGCAGCAGGGCAACGCGCTGCTGATGGGCTTCAGCTGGGTCGGCATCCTCATCGGTGGCCAGATGCTGTGGCGCGCGTGGAAGCCGCTGGACGAGGCCAAGTGGTGGCTGCGCGAGCACATCGGCGCCATGCTGGGCTGCGGCGTCGCCACGCACATCGCCTTCCTCGGCATCGGCATCCGCCGCCTCACCGACGCCTTGGGCGTGCAGGTCGACCTTGGCCTCGTGGCCTGGTTCGCGCCGGTGGTGGTGTCCTTCCTCGCCGGGCGTTGGTTGGAGCGGAAGTACCTCGCCGCAAGGACGTCCCTGCAGCAACCCGTCCATGCTGCTCGTTGATCACTGCCCCCCGCCCGCGAAGCGGGCGGGGGGGGCTTGCTGCTCAGGCGGCTTCCGGGTCCGGCGTCGGCTCGACCGGCTGGGTGCAGACGACCTGGCCGATCGACGTGTCGAAGTAGCAACCGGCCGAGGGCGGGGCCTCGACGACGAGGGACAGGAAGAGGCTGGTGGCGAGAGTGGCGATGAACATCGTGGCTCCTTGGTTGAACGGTGGGACTTCCATGTGTGACCGGGGCGGGCCCCGGACGTGATCCCGGCGAATTGCCGGCGCAACGCGGCCACGTCGGGCGCGCGATGAATATCAGTCGACGGTCCGGCCGCGAACCGAGTAGAGCGGTTCCAGCAGCCATTCCCAGAGCTTGCGTTCCTCGCCGAGCACATCGGCCTCGAGCAACATCCCGGGCTTCAGCGGCTCCTGCTGGCCAAAGGCCTCGACCGTTTCGCGTTCGAGCTGCACCACCACCCGGTACAGCGGCTCCGGCACCGAGCCCGGTACGGCGAGGCTCGCGAGTTCGCTGCCCGACAGCGCGCTCCGCGAAACGCGGACCACTTCCCCGCGGCCCTGCCCGAACTTCTGGTACGGGAAGGCTTGGAAGCGCAGCAGCACGTCGTCGCCCGGTGCGACGAAGCCGACCGCGCGGCTGGGCACGAACAGGTGCGCTTCGAGTCGTGCGCCATCCGGCAACAGGGTCAGCACCGGTTGGCCGGCCTGGATCGACTGCCCGGGCAAGCCCAGCTGCGCCGTCACCGTGCCGGCCACCGGCGCGGCGATCACCGCCTCGTTGCGCCGAGCCGTTTCGAGCCGCTCCTGCCCGAGGCTGGCGCGATCGCGGGCCTCGGCAGCGACCAGCGCGTCGATCTGGTCCGGCAGGCTCAGTTGCTCCTGGGCGATGACGGCGAGCTGACGGCGCAGCTGCGCCATGTCGCGGCGGATGCGTTGGATGGCGACGCGCTGCTCCAGCACCTGCGACTTCTGCTGCTGCCACTGCGCGTCGGTCACGAACTGCCGCTCGCGCAGGTTGGCGAATCGGGCCTCGCTTTCCTCGGCGATGGCCCGCTGCGCTTCGCGCTGTTCGAGCTCCGCGGCCAAGGCCGACAGCTCACCGTCCAAGCCCTGGCGCTGCTGCGCGAGGCTGGCTTCGCGGGTCACCAGTTGGGCGCGCTGCGCGGCGTAGCTCTCGGTCATCGCCGTGGTGCGATCGGCGATGGCGGCCACAACGGCTCGCGAGGTGCTGGACTCATCGCCGGTCGCGCTGGGCACGTCGATGCGTGCCAAGCCCGCGCCTTCCTCGACGCGATCGCCTTCCGCAACGCGCACGTCGGCAATGATTCCCGACGTCGGCGACTGGATGGTGACGAGCCCGCTGCTCGGCGTGATCTGGCCCATCACCCGCGTGCGGCGGGTGTATTCGCCGAAGGTCAGCAGCGCGCCGACGAGCAGCGCGGCCGAGCAGGCGAGGGCGCCGAGCACCCAGGTGCGCGGCCCCTGGGCGATGGACACCGGGCCCAGCCACTGGTTGCGCCGGGCATCGAGGACTTCCTGGCGGAACAGACGGCTCATCAGGCGCTCACGACTTGCGGCGACGTCGCGCCGCGGTGGGTGGTGAGCTGCTGGACGATGCGGCCACCGTGCATGACCAGCACCCGATCCGCCGACGCGATGGTCTCCGGGCGATGGGCGATGATGATGCGGGTCAGGTTGAGTTTGCGGACGGCGTCGTTGACCCAACGCTCGCGATCCACGTCGAGATGGCTGGTGGCTTCGTCCAGCACCAGCAGGGCCGGCTTGCGGTACAGGGCGCGCGCCAGGATCACGCGCTGGCGCTGGCCGCCGGAGAGCGCCGCCCCCATGTCGCCGACCAGGGTGTGGTAGCCCATCGGCATCGCGGCGATCTCGTCATGGATGCCGGCCATGCGGGCGGCGTCCTCGACGCGCTCGAGATCGAAGGCTTCGTCGCCGAGGACGATGTTGTCGATCAATGAGCCGGCGAACAGCTGGTCATCCTGCATGACGGCGGCCGTCATGCGCCGGTAGTTGCGCATCCCGAGCTTGGCGAGGTCGATGCCATCGACCTCGATCCGCCCTTCCTGCGGCGACATCAGGCCGAGCAGCAGCTTCGCCAGCGTCGACTTCCCGCAGCCCGAGGCGCCGACGATCGCGACGGATTCGCCTTCGGGGATCTCGAAATCGAGGTCCTTCAGCACCCAGCGCTCGCCGTCGCCGTAGCGGAAGCCGAGGCCGCTCACCTTGAGGCAGGCCCTCGGCAGGTTGACCAGGGTCCGCTCGCCGCGGTCCGACTCGGGGGCCGCCAGCACGATGTCGGCGAGGCGCTCGCCGTGCAGGCGGAGCATCCGGAACTCGATGATCTTGTCGATCAGCGCGCCCACGCGGCCGGCGAACTGGTCCTTGTAGGCCAGGTAGGCAATCAGCATGCCCACCGAGAACACGTTCTCCATCGCCAGCGTGGCGCCGATCCAGATCACGGCGATGCGCTCCAGGCCGAACACGAGCGACTGCGCGCTGGAGAAACCGATGCCGAGGCGGGCGATGCCGATCTCGCTGTTGCTCGTTTCCACCATCAGGCCGCCATAGGTGGCGCGACGCTGGGCTTCGATGCCGGCGAGCTTCAAGCTCTGCATGCCGCGCAGGGATTCCAGCAGGTGGGTCTGCTGGCGCGCGCTGTTCTCGAGTTGGCTTTCGGAACGGTCGCGGAAAGCGCGGTAGGTGGCTAGGCGCAGGCCCAGGTACAGGACGACGGCCAGCAGGGTCACCAGCGCGAGCTTCCAGCTGTAGACGAGCATCAGCACCAGCGTGGCGGTGGCCATCAGCCCGTCGACGATGGCTTCGACAAAGCTGGTCGTCATGGTCTTCTGCAGCGTCGCCACCGAACTCATGCGCGAGACCACGTCGCCGAGGTGGCGCTTCTCGAAGAAGGCCATGGGCAGGCGGAGCAGGTGGGAGAACACGTTGCCGCCCCACTGCAGGCCGATCTGTGCCGAGAGCGCCGTGACCGTCCAGCCGCGCAGCGCGCCGATGGCGACCTGCAGCAGCAGCGACAGACCGAAGCCCAGGCCGAGGACGGTGAGAAGGTCGCGGTCCGCCGAGACCAGCACCTGGTCGACGGTCCACTGCATGAAGAAGGGCGCCAGCAGCACGAACACCTGCAGCGCGATCGACAGCCCGAGCACCAGCGCGAGCGCGCGCACCAGCCCATCCATCCGGCCGCTGAGCTGGCGCCACGACACCGTGGGCGGCTGCGGCTTCGGGGCGAAATCCGGGCCCGGCGAGAGCTCCATTGCCACGCCGGTGAAGTGCTTCGAAGCCTCGGCGAGCGAGAAGCGCCGCTCGCCTCGCGCGGGGTCAAGCACGACGATGCCGTGGCGGTCGACCTTCGAGAGGACGACGAAGTGGTTGAGGTCCCAGTGCAGGATGCAGGGGCGCGCCAGCTGGTCGAGTTCATCCAGCTCGAGGCGCAGCGGGCGGCTCTGCAGGCCGAGCTGGCCGGCCATGTCGATGATCTGCGCGAGCGTCGCGCCTTTCAGCGAGAGCGAGAAGCGCTGCCGGAGCTCTGCCAGCGTGCAGCGGTAGCCGAGCGCATTGGCGACCATCGCGAGCGAGGCGAGGCCGCATTCGGCGGCTTCGGTGGCGCGGATCGTTTGGATCCTTCGTGCTGGCATTTCTTGCTTCTACTCGCTGAAGTTACTGCTCATGGCCAAATGCTGCGGAGAATTCTCAATCTCGAATGAGCTATCTGCGAGAGTTGAGTTCTTCGCGGAGTTTCTTTAGCTCGGAGCGGCAACTAGATGCGACCAAGAAAGCCATGAAGGAGAAGAATGCAGAAAGTAACGATGCTTCCACGGTGGCCTCTGCGTTTTATTGAAGGGTAAGGGTGCTTGAAGGAAATGACGCTGATTAAGCAGCGCCATTTCCGAGCTTCAAGAACTTGTTCGATGACGCAACTTAAGGCCCACTGGGGGCCGGACAAGCCAAGATGTTGTCGCGGGCGGCGGCATCAGCACCGGCTTCATAACCAGCGGTGTAGAGCCATGCGTAGGCCGCAGCGACGCCTGCGATGAGGCCGCCAACGAGGGTCAGAGGATCGACCCCAGTGCCGCCAGAAACGTTGTTAACTTCGATTTTGGTGAGAGTGTTCATTCGCCGCGGCACTCCCCATCCAGGTGGTTCGATTCGTAGCCCATGGCATACCCAGCTGCATAAGCTGCGACGGCGCCAGTGACGACGACCGCTGCGACAACCACGAGAATGTTGCCTCCGCTCACGCCGGAGAGATCGTTTTCATTGATTAGTTGCATTTCTTCATCCTTGACTTGCAATTCCGCGAGGCCCTGCGGCGGGGGCCGGAATCCTCCGGCGGGGTTCTTGTTGGGCGACGATGAACGAAGCCGTCGCCCATTTGTCTATGCCTTTACGGGCTGAGCCTGTCGACGATTTGCTGGAGAATCGGCGGCGTGCCCGTCGGCAGCGGCCGCGGCCAAACGAACGAGGGTTCGATCGGGCCCGGGTGCTGGTCCGGATAGCCGGTGTTGCACGCGCCGCAAACGTGGGCGAGTTCGCTGTACTTCATCGCATTCATTTCATTTCTCTTGCTAGCGGTGCTCACGATTTCCTGAAGTAGGAGCCGGAAGCTTCTGGCGGTTGCTGCACGCGGAACGACTCGTGTTCGACGAAACGCCCGCTTGATGCACTTTGGGACCCGGCCATTCTTCCGTGATCGACGGCTCCCACAGTTAGAGGATCGGATAGCCCGGAAGCGGGTAGGGAAATGGAAGCGATTCGATGATTGGGTGGGGGCGGCGACGGGGTTGGGTCTGGCACGGGTGTCGAGACGTGGCCGCCGCTGATCTCTTGAGCGTCGCTGAGTTCAATGGTTTTCACGTTTCCTCCATGAGTTCGGCAGGGGGCGGTTTCCGTTCTTTCCGTTCTTCATTGAACGGGCCGTCCGGGCGCCTTCGTCGTGCTTTTGCGTCTGCCGTTGTGCGCCGCCGTCCGTATGTTGGCCGGCGGCGCGGCCGCCTTCGGTCTTTCGGCTTTTACGGTCCGAACAGTTCGGAAATGCCGAAGTCGTAGTCCGACAACAGGTTCCGTTGCTGGCCGGGGTATGGCCAAATCACCAAGCCGGGACCGGTGGGGATGTAGATATCGCCGCCGCTCACATCGATGAGTTCGTTCGTCTCGAGCTGTCGCATGTTTCCTCCGTGATCGCCGGCATCCCGGCGTTGGTGTTCCATGGATTGGTCACGGCGTCGACGTCCTATCGTTGCCGTGAGGTTCGTTGTGCATCCCTGCTCCGCGGGCCTTCCCGTGGCCCGAGGCGAGGTGGTCGATGCGCAGTGGCGGCAGGGCCCGGACGCGGGGGGTACCTTCCGTGCGTGGGCTTGCGACTAGAATCCCGTCCATCGCGCGCCCCCTTGCCGTCACGGTCTTCGACGAGGCATCGGCCAGTTCCTTTGGTCGTGCCGTCCTCACTGTCGATACTCGCGATGGCGGGGGCGATTCGATCAGCCACGTTCGTTTTTTTTCGGAGCCCCCATGAGCGACGACGCATCCGCCCCCATCACCGTCCTCCTTGGGCGTTGGCGCGACGGCGACCGCGAGGCGGAATCGCAACTCATCGAGTTGCTGTATCCGCAGCTTCGCCGCATGGCTGCGGCGCACTCGGCGCGGCAGCACGGCGCGCTCACGCTCGCGCCCACAGAGCTGGCCAACGAGGCCTACCTGCGCTTTCGCGACCAGCAGCAGGTGGATTGGAAGAATCGCGACCACCTGTTCGCCATCCTTGCCACCGTGCTTCGTCGCGTGCTGATCGATTACCTGCGCGAGCGCTCCGCCGAGAAGCGCGGCGCCAGCCAAGTGGTGGTCGATATCGGGGGCTTGGGCGAGCACGAGCACCCGAGCACGCCCAGTCACTTCGAGTGGCTGGCGTTGGAACAGGCGCTCGAGAAGCTCGAGAGCCTCGATCCGGAGGTGGCGCGCGTGGTCGAGCTCCGCTTGTTCGCCGGCTTGGGCCCGGGTGAAATCGCGGCGGTCACCGGCAGCTCCGTTGCCACCGTTGGGCGGCAGTGGCGGTTTGCCCGGACCTGGCTTGCGTCACAGCTTGAAATTGAGGACAAAAACGGTGAAGGCTGAGGCGTTCCGCCTCCTGCAATCGCTGTTCGAAGAGGCCCTGCAGCGGCCGCGCGGGGAGCGTGAGGCCTGGGTCGCGACGGCCTGCGGCCGAGACGTGGAGCTCCGCGATTCGTTGATCCGCCTGCTTGCCGTGGAAGAAGCCTCGGCTAGCGAGCTTGAGGATGCCCTCGTCGGTCAGCTTGGCGCCGCGTCGCAGGCCATCACGGAGCGGGCTTGGGCCACCGGCGCGCGCGTCGGTCGCTACCGCATCGTTGGTGAGATTGGTCGTGGCGGCATGGGGCGCGTGTACGCCGCCGTGTTCGAAGAGGGCGGGATCGGTCGGGACGTTGCGATCAAGGTGCTTCATCGCGACACTTGGAGCGAGGGGCTCGCTCGGCGCTTCCTCCGGGAGCGGCGCCTGCTCGCGGCGCTGCAACACCCGGGCATCGCCCGCCTGTTGGACGTCGGCGAGACGCCCGACGGCGAGCCCTATCTGGTGATGGACCTCGTCCAGGGCGACCCCATCACGCGCTTTGCGCAGCGCCACGCGCTCGGTATCGCTGCCCGCCTCGAACTGTTCCTGCAAGTGCTTCGTGCGGTCTCGCACGCTCACCGTAACCTGATCTTGCACCGTGACATCAAGCCAAACAACGTCATGGTGGATGGCGATGGTCGCGTCCGTCTTCTGGATTTCGGCATCGCAAAGATGGTGGGCGTTGAGGAGGATCTCACGGCGTTGCACGGCGCCATGCTGACGCCAACCTACGCGTCCCCCGAGCATCTCGATAGTGCGGAGAGTGGGGTGGCAAGTGACGTCTACTCGCTTGGCGTTCTACTTTATGAACTGCTGACCGGCGATCCGCCATTCCAGCGCGATGGCCAGAGCAGCGGCGCATTTGAGAAACAGGTTCGCGAAGTGCCGCCGCCGCCATTGGTTCGTGCGTTCGCGCGCCGGGAAGATGCGGGCGCGATACTTGGAATTCGCGACACCGCAGCGTGGGCGAAGGAGATCGCCGGCGATGTCGACGCAATCGTGCAGAAGGCCCTCCGCAAGAGCCCCGAAGAGCGCTACGCCAGCGTGGATGCCTTCGATGCCGATGTGGTCGCTTTGCTTGATAGACGTCCTGTTAGCGCGCGCAGTGGCAAATGGAGTTACCGCCTTCGCCTCTTCATGTCGCGTCATCGACTAGCCATGGCTGCGGCCGGCGCAGTGTTCGCGGTTACCGTGTTTTCCGCGGGCGCGTTTGTCCGTCAGGCTGCCGAGGTGCGCCGGGAGCGCGACCGCGCCGCGGCCGCGGTCAGCGTCTTGCGCGAGTCCTTCACGGCGGCCGACCCTCTGCGCACCGCAGGCGAGCCGACGCCGGCGCGAGGTGTCCTTGAAGGAGCCGGCCAGCGCCTGCTACCGCTGCTCGCTAACGACCCGGACACTTACCTGCCCGTTGCGATCGATCTCGCTGAAACACAGCTCTCCCTTGGCCTGCTCTCGGACGCCGCGGCCGGATGGATTGAGCGCGCCATGGCGACGCCTGTCGCCGACCCTGAGCTTCGGCATCGCCGCGATCTGGTGCTTGCGACGGTGGCCATCGTCCGCGAAGACACCCAGCAAGCGAGCCGGCTGATCCGTGGCCTGAAGGCGCGAGACAGTGGCGATCGTCGCACCATCGTGCTCGAAGCCCGACTCGCGATCCTTGAGAGTCGCGAGGACGATGCGATCCGCCTGCTAACGCCGCTCTGGGAAGCGGGGCTCGCCGACGAGCGCGACCTCGTGGAGGCTGCGTGGTCACTCGCCGAGACGCTCCGCTTGCGCGAACGTGCCGAAGAGGCACGCCCGATCCTTGAGCGCGTGCTCGCTATGCAGGTCGCTTCCGACTCGTCGACGCGCCCGGACGCTGTGGTGACGATGATCCGCTTGGCAAGTGTTGAGGTAGAGCTCGGGCGGATATCGGATGCGATCACTCGGCTGGGGGAGGCTGAGTCGCTTGCAGCCCGATACTTCGGAACGCTTTCAACCACGTTCGCCTCGCTGCAGGCGACCAAGGCGCGGGCGCTGAGCGCTGAGGGAAAGTACGCCTCTGCGGCGGACGCCTTCCTTATTGCGGCGGATGCGTACGCCGCCACGCTCGGGCCGACCCATCGCAACGCCATCCGATCTCGATTTAACCAAGCGCAGACGCTCGCATTCGTCCCCGAACGAGTCGGAGACGCACTAGCGCTTTATGCCGTAGTGGAGGAAATGGCGCGAACCACGATGTCGACCGACGACCCACTGCTGGCGTTCATCCGGATCCAGTGGGCTGGTGCCCTCGTCCGTGATGGACGCTGGGATGACGCGCGCGTCGTGCTGGTCACACTTACAAAGGCGCCGAGCCGTGGCGAGCCGCTCGACCCGGAGCGCATTGAGTCGCTGGTCGTCGCGATTCTCGCGGAGGGTACCGGATGTCGTTCGACAGCCCCCCCTGGTGCTACGGCATCGGTGCGGATTATCGAAACGAGTTGCGGCAAGTGATCGAAATCACTTTCCTGTTACGAGTAGGTCAATGTACCGCCCGTTTTGTCCGTCCCCGTCCACCCCACGAGAGATCTCCATGAATCGTAAGTTTTCTTTGGTCGCACTGACCCTTCTTGGTCTGTCCATCCCGAACGTAAGCCGTGCGGAGGAAGAGGGCCCAATCCTTTGCGACATTATTCTGCGGTTCTCGGAAATGATTGACGGTAGGGAGGAAGGCGCGATGGCGGACGGTGATAAGGGGTGCCCAAAAGAGGGGCGCGTGATCACGATCGAGCCGTGCGTGCCACCGCCGGGCATGTGGGTGTGCGTGCTTGAGCCGTAAGCAGGCGAGCATTCTTCCTCGTTAGGGTTAGGTGGAAGGCCAATGCGCATCTTCCGCGGTGATCCCCGTACGTTCGGGCCTCAGGCGTTGCCCGCGAACAGCTCCCGGCCGATCAGCATGCGGCGGATCTCGTTGGTGCCGGCGCCGATCGCGTACAGCTTGGCGTCGCGCAGGATGCGACCGGTGTCGTACTCGTTGATGTAGCCGTTGCCGCCCAGCGTCTGGATCGCTTCGAGCGCCACTTGCACGGCGGCTTCCGAGGCGTGCAGCAGGCAGCCCGCGGCGTCCACGCGGCTCTTGTGGCCGGCGTCGTAGTCGCGGCCCACCTGGTAGGCGAAGGCGCGGCTGCTCTGCAGCGCGGTGTACATGTCGGCGATCTTGGCCTGCATGATCCCGAAGGTGCCGATGGCGGCGTCGAACTGCTTGCGTTCGCGCACGTAGGGCAGGGCGATGTCCATCGCCGCCTGCATCAGGCCGATGGGGCCGCCGGTCAGCACGAGGCGCTCCGTGTTCAGGCCGCTCATCAGCACCTTGACGCCCTTGTGCACCTCGCCCAGCACGTTTTCGGCCGGGATCTCGCAGTCCTCGAAAACCAGTTCGCAGGTGTTGCTGCCGCGCATGCCGAG
>JAIXTZ010000250.1 GCA_027483745.1 Lysobacteraceae bacterium | reverse complement strand
GGCCAGCCGGTCGGCGGCGCCGTCCTGGTGCCGGTCAATTTCACTCCTCCCTGCTAATCCAACCGAAGGTATCCACTCATGCTGCAGGACAACACCAACACCGCGCCGGCGACGGACGCTGCTGCTGCTCCGGCGGCTGCCCCGGTCGCGACCAACGTGGCGCTGACCGCGCCCGCCGCAGGCACCGCCCAGACCGTCCAGCAGGACGTCGCCGATTTCAGCGTGCAGAACGCCATGGCCCACATGGGCGTCGTCAACTGGTCGGTGTTCGCCGCCCTGGTGATCATGTCGATGGTCGCCTGGTACTACACGATCATGAAGGCCATCAAGTACGCCCGGATCAACGGCCGTGCGGGCGCTGTCACGTCGGCCTTCTGGCAGACGAGCAATGCCCAGGAAGCCATCCGCTTCATGGAAGAGCAGCCGGGTTGGGAGCCGTTCTCGAAGATCGCCCTCGACTGCGCCCAGGCTGCTGCCCACCACCAGAAGTCGGAAGGTCGCCTGTCGGAAGCCCTGAACCGTTCCGAGTTCATCGACCGCGCCCTGCGCCAGGCCGTGGCCCGTGAGTCGGCTTCGCTGGAAGACGGCCAGACCTGGCTCGCCACCACCGGCGCCATCGCGCCGTTCGTCGGCCTGCTCGGCACCGTGTGGGGCATCCTGATGGCCCTCGTCGGCCTGTCGGCTTCGGGCGAGAGCTCGATCAAGGCCGTCGCCGGTCCGGTCGGTGAAGCGCTGATCATGACCTTCATCGGTCTGTTCGTCGCCATCCCGGCGGTGATCGCGTTCAACTACTTCAACCGCAACAACCGCAAGCTGATCGGCCAGTTCGACGCGTTCGCGCACGACCTGCACGACTTCTTCGCGACTGGCGCCCGCGTGGGCGGCGACAAGCGCTGAGGGGCTGACGCCCCTCTCCGCGGAGATCCCCTATGGCCTTCAGTTCTGACTCGGACGGCGGGTTCACCGAACCCAACGTCGTCCCGCTCGTCGACGTGATGCTGGTGCTGCTGATCATCTTCATGGTGACGGCCTCGGTGTCGGAGAACGTCAAGGTGGAGCTGCCGAAGGCGACCGTGGACGCTCGTCCGCCGTCGCCCAAGGTGCCGCCGATCACGCTCTCGGTCCGCGAGGACGGCACGATCTTCTGGGCCGACGAGGCGCTCGCCGGCAAGGAGATGCTGGACACCCGACTCGCCGTCGAGGCGCAGAAGGAGCCCCAGCCGGACGTCCTGCTGCGCGCCGACAGCGAGACCAAGTACGCGTTGATCCAGGACGTGACCACCCGCGTACGCCTGGCCGGCATGCGGTCCATCAACTTCGTGTCCGAACCGGAATCGGGGAACTGAACCATGGCGTTTTCCGCAGGGGGCGGTTCCGGCCCCAAGTCCGACATGAACGTCGTGCCGCTGATCGACATTCTGCTGGTGCTGCTGATCATCTTCATGGTGACGGCACCGACGCCGGCGTCGCTCATCAACGTCACGCTGCCGCAGCGTATTCGCAACCCGCCACCGCCGCCGCCGACGGAGCCGCCGCCGCCGGTGAAGCTGCAGATCCTGTCGTCGGGCGAAATCCTGCTCAATGGCACGCCGGCGCCGCTGGCGACCCTGGAAGACCAGTTCGCTGACATCACCCAGGTGCGCACCCAGGTGTTGAAGCCGGAAGAGCAGCCGAAGCTCGAAGTCGAAGTCGATCCGGAAGCGGAGTACGAAGTGCTGGCGAAAGTGCTCGCCCGTGCCAAGAACGCGCAGATGGAGAAGATCGCGTTCGTCGACCAGGTCGCGCAGTAACGCCGCCCACGCCGGAAACGGTCTGCTTCTCGCAATACGACAACGCCGCCTCTGGGCGGCGTTGTCGTTTCCGGGCTGGGCGAATCGGTCGAGGGCGCTCAGCGGCCGGTGATCGTCCGGTAACGGCGCACCGTTTCCGCCAGGCCGTCGACCAAGGCCTCGGCGATCAACGCGTGGCCGATGGAGACTTCCAGCACGCCGGGCACGCCAGCCAGGAAGGCGCCAAGATTGGCCTGCGACAGGTCGTGGCCCGCATTGACGCCCAGGCCCAAGGCTTGGGCCGCCTCAGCACTTCGCCGGCAGGCGGCCAGCGCATGGGCGAACGTCTGGCGTGCCGCGCCGCCGTCTCCGTCCGACGAGCCCCCGTGCGCCGCCTCATGCGCCTCCGCATAGGGCCCGGTGTACAGCTCGACGCGGTCGGCACCCGCGGCGCACAGGGTTTCGAAACGTACCTCGCCAGCGTCGACGAACAGCGAGACCCGGCAACCCAGCGCCTTGAACGCCGCGACCTGCGATGACATCGTCGGCGGAAGGTGCAACGGGTCGAAGCCGTGGTCCGAGGTGATCTGGCCATCGCCGTCCGGAACGAAGGTGACCTGCGCCGGTCTCGCCATGCGCGCCAGCGCGAGGAGGCCCGGATAGCCCTCGCGGGCCGGCGCGAACGGGTTGCCCTCGATGTTGAACTCGACCTCCGGCGGCAACGCCGCCGCGATCTCCGCGACGTCTTCCGCGGTGATGTGGCGACGATCCGGGCGCGGGTGCACGGTGATGCCGCGGGCCCCTGCGCTGACACAGCGCAGG
This sequence comes from Lysobacteraceae bacterium, assembly GCA_027483745.1. Next base: position 9,065 of record JAIXTZ010000250.1, on the reverse strand, counting down.
GCTTCCGACACCGGCGAGGGCAGGCGGCCGCAGCGCGAGTTGCGCAGGACCGCGATTTTGTTGACGTTGACGCTGAGCAGGGTCATGGCGAACCTTCGGCAAGACCGAAGCGTGCCCGTGGCCTCACTCCGAGGGCAAGCCCGCCCTCGCAGCGCCACGTGCCAAGGCCATAATGAGGCCATGACCGTCCGGCCTTCGCTGCGTTGGTGCCGCCTCCTCGTCTCGGCCTTCGCGCTGGCCGGGTCGGCGATCATCTACGCCTCCGGACTGACCGGCGTGCCGATCAGCAAGCGGATTGGTCCCGATGAGTACCGGGCCGCCCCCGCGCTGTGGTCCGTGGCGGCGGCACCCGGCAAGATCTACGTGGCGTCGAACGACGGCGTACTCGTTTACGACGGCGCGGAGTGGACAACGGTCCCCCTGCCGATCGGCGTCAACGCCACCATCGTGCGGCGCCTGCCCGATGGCGCGATCATGGTCGGCGGCAACGACACCTACGGGCGTCTCGAACTCGACGCGGTGCACGGCTACCGCTACGTCGACCTGCTGGCGAGCAGCGGCTTGCCCGAGACCGACCGCCGCCTCGGACCGGTCTGGGAAATGGTGCAGGCACCCGAGGGAATCTACGTACAGGCGCAGAATTTCCTGCACTTGATGCCCGCCAACGGAGCGCCCACGCGAAGTTGGCCGATGGGCCCCGACATGCGCGGCGTGATCGCTTTCGGCGGCGACCTCTACGCGCGGATCCAGGACCAGGGCCTCGGCTGGCTGCGTGACGGGAAGCTGCAGCTGGTGCCTGGCGGCGAAACCTTCCGGCGCGTCCCCGTGTCCGGCATCGTCGGTTGGGGCGGCAGTCGGTTCGTCGTCGCCGGCAACGGCGTGTGGCGGCTCGACGACAGCGGGGTCGAATTGGCGCTCGAATGGCCCGCCGGCGAGTTGGCCGCCTACGCGACGGTCCCCCTCGACGGCGGCGGGTTTGCGCTGTCGACGCTCGATGGTGAGGTGATGATCGTCGATGCGGGGCTGCGCCTTCGACAGCGCGTCAAGGTCGCGGACCAGTCGGTGCTCGACCTCGCTCGCGACACCGAAGGCGCCTTGTGGGCCGTGACCGATACCGAGGTGATCCGCCTCGGCATGCCGTCCCCTTGGTCGATCCTCAACCACACCCACGGCGTTCGCGGTCTCGTGGCCGACACGGCGGAATTTGACGGCGCGCTGTGGGTGTCCACCGCGCGCGGCCTGTACCGCATGTCCGACGACGGCGGCGGCAGCGTGCGCTCCGAGCGGATGCCCTGGGTCCACCTCGAGGGCTATGGCCTGCTCGCCGACGAGCGTGCGCTGCTGGTCTCGGAGCGCGAGGGCCTGCGCGAGCTCAAGCCGGGTTCCGTCGAGCCGCGCACCCTGCACGCGGGCGGCGCCGTGTACTGGCTCCAATGGGTGCGCAACCACCCCGATCTCGCGATCGCTTACACCGACCACGAGTTCTTCCTGCTGGCTTACGCCGCGGACGGCTGGTCGATCGCGGCACGCTGGCCGCTCCAGGGCATGGCCATCATCGACGTCATCCAGACCGCCGAGGGCGAGTTCTGGCTCAGCGACGACCGCGGCCCGCCGCAGCGCTGGCGGATCGACCTCGCCGGACGAGCGCGCGTCGCGGCCGACGCGTTCGGCGAGGAACAGGGCCTGCCGATCGACGGCGAGGATCGACCCAAGCTCTTCTTCATCGATGGCGAACTGAGCGCCTGGGCCAAGGGGCGGACCTACCGCTTCGATCGAGACGCCGGCCGTTTCGCCGTGATCGAGACGCCGGAATGGATCTCGGCGCTCGTGCAGCCCGGGAAGCTCAGTGTGGTGGAAACCACGATGGGCCTCTTCGCCTACACCCCGCGCGACTTGATGCGCCGGCCGGCCTCGACGATGGCCTGGGAGCGCGTGCAGATCGGCGGCTGGTCGAGCACCGGCTTCGGCCCCCCGCGCGTCAGTCGCGGCGGCGTCCTGCGCGTGCCCGTGTGGAACGGCGTGCTGCAGTACGCGCCCGAGGGGCCGGTGATGCCGATGCCCGACCTCGCGGTGGGCTTCGACCAGCTGTTGATCCAAGGCGACGACGGCGACGTGCGTCCCGCCGAGATCGAGCGAGGCAGCCTGTCCATCCTTTCCCGACAACCGCTGCGGATGCGTTTCACGCTCGGCACCCTCGAGCCCGGGGCCCGATTCCGCTACCGGATGTCATCGATCGTTCCGACCTTCTCCGACTGGTCCGACCGCGACCTCACCATCCGAGGCCTGGATCCCGGGGAGTACCTCTTCGAGGTCGAGAGCCAGCTCCCGAGCGGGCGGCGCATTGAACCGCTGCGCATCCGCCTGCTGGTGATGCCGCGCTGGTTCGAGGAGCCGGTGCTCCGCGGCCTGCTGTTGCTGGGCCTCGTCACCGTCGCGGTCTGGGCCTCCCGGGCGATCGGCCGCCGCCGCGTGCGGCGCGTGGAATCCCAGAACCGCCAGCTCGAGCAGCGCATCGCCGATCGCACGCTGGAACTGGAGCGCGCCAACTCGCGCTTGGCCGAGATGGCCGTGGAGGACCCGCTGACCGGGGCGCAGAACCGCCGCGCCCTCGAGCAGGCGCTGGGCCGGGAGTGGGCGCGCTGCGCGGAGCAGGCCCTGCCCCTGGCGGCGCTGATGATCGATGTCGACCACTTCAAGCGCTACAACGACCACCATGGCCATCTCGAAGGCGATCGCGTGCTGATCGACGTGGCGGCGCTGCTGCGCACGGATCTCAGCGTGCCGGTCGAAATTCTCGCCCGCTACGGCGGCGAGGAATTCACCGTGCTGTTGCCTGGTGCGACCCTCGAGGCGGCCGCGCGGCGCGCGGAGCTGCTGCGCGACGCGGTGGAGCGAGCGCGAACGGGCGTGACGGTGAGCGTCGGCGTCGCCGTGGCCTGGCCCACGGCGGCCGAGGTGCCCTCGTCCCTGTTGCGGCGTGCCGACCAGGCGCTGTACGAAGCGAAGCGGCAGGGCCGCAACCGGGTGGTCTGTGCCGAAGCGTGAGTCGCGGCGCCCGGCCCGACCGAGCAAGGTGTGCCCGGTCTGCCAGCGACCGTTCGATTGGCGGAAGAAATGGGAACGCGACTGGGATCGCGTCGTCTACTGCTCGGACGCTTGCCGCCGCGCTTCGACGGCTTCGCGAACCCGCTGAACCTCGGCGTCGTCGAGCATCCGTGCGGTCGAATGGCCGACCGCTTCGGTACGGTCGCGCAAAAGGCGCGTGGTGCCGAGCAGGAGCAGCGCCAGCGCGGCCATCAGGAGCACCAGCACCACGCCGGTGCCGGCGGGCAACAGCATCGACAACGCGAGGCAGCCCACGGCCGCCAGCAGGATCAACCACGCCATCGTCGGCGCTCCGAGGGGATTCCTCGCGGAGTCTAGCGCGCGGCGCGGTGCGGTTCTGCTCTTACAGGACGGGAGCGAGGAGTCGCGCCGCGCTGTCCGTGTAGGCCTGCAGACCGCTGGGTTTCCAGCCCTGCGGGACTTCCTTCGACTGCGCCAGATCGGCGGCGATCCGCTCGGCGAGCTTCAAAGCGATGCGGGCATCGCGCGCGAGTACCGACAGCTCGAAATTCAGCCAGAAGCTGCGCGGGTCGACGTTGGCACTGCCGATCAGGGCGATCTCGTCGTCCACCAGCAGGGCTTTGCCGTGCAGCATGCGCGGCTGGAACTCGAACACCCGCACGCCGGCGTCGAGCAGCTCGGGGTAGAAGCTGCGCGCCGCGGCCCGCACCAAGCGGTTGTCGTTGCGCCGCGGCAGCAGCAGGCGCACGTCGAGGCCGCTGAGTGCGGCGGACGTCAGCGCCAGCAGCACGGCGGCATCCGGCACGAAGTAGGGCGTCATCAGCCAGACCCGGCGCTTCGCGTTGTGCAGGGCTTCGACATGAACGCGGTGGATCGGGGCCAGCGGGTTGTCGGGCCCGGAGGGCACGAGCTGGCAGCGCACGTCGCCGATCGGCAGGGGTGGCCAATGCATGGCGTCGCTGAACGTGCGGCCGGTGGCGTAGTGCCAGTCCTCCGCGAAGGCCAGCTGCAGCGCGCGCACCACTTCGCCCTCCATCCGCAGGTGCAGGTCGTGGAAGGCGGCAGCGGACGCTCGCTCGCTCTGGGTGTCGCTGATGTTCACGCCGCCGGTGAAGCCGGTGCGGCCGTCGATGACGGCGATCTTGCGGTGGGTGCGCAGGTTCAACGTGGGGCGCCACAGCAGGTGGCCAAGCTTCAGCGGATGGAACCACGCCACCTCGGCGCCGGCCTCGCGCAGCGGCTGCAGGAAGCGCGGTGAACACTTCCGCGAGCCGAGGCCGTCGAGCAGCAGGCGCACCTGCAGTCCACCGCGGGCACGCTCGGCGAGCAGGTCGCGCAGGCGGGTGCCCACGCTGTCCGGCTCGTAGATGTAGTACTCGAGGTGGATCGACTCGCGGGCTTCGGCGATCGCGCCGAACAGCGCATCGAAGGTGCGTTCGCCGCCGGTCAGCAGCTCGATGGCCGTCGCCCGGGTCGGGGCGTGGCCGGTGGCGGCCTCGATCAGGCGCTCCTGGCCCTCCTCGGAGGGGTCGCCGCAGGGCGGCAGGCGCGCTGCCGCCAGCGCCAGGCGGGCGCGCAGGCGCTTCAGTTTGCGGCGGTGGATGCGCTGCGGGCCCAGCCACCAGTACACCGCCCAGCCCAGCACCGGCAGCCAGGCCAGGGCCAGCAGCCAGGCCAGCGTGGCGACCGGCTCGCGGCGCTGGCGGATGATCCAGGCGGCCAGTACCAGCACGTAGCCGAGCCAGGCCAGGCCCAGCCACGGTGAGCTCAGCCAGCCTTCGAGGGTGCCCAGCGCGCGGGTGAATGCCGCCAGCGCGGCGTCGACGACGGGGGGCAGGGCGATCGCGTCCATGGGCGCATGGTCGCATGTGGCGGAAACCCGCCGGTGCGCTGCCTTCGGGCCATGGCACGCGGCTTGCACCCTTCCCGGCACCTGACCGTCCGTGGCCCGACGCCCGCTCCCATGTCCGACGCCATCTCCTCCGTCCTCAGCCAGATCCGCAGCTACCAGAGCCAGGTGGGCCAAGCCCTGCCGGGTGGTGGCCCCGGTGCGGCCGGCGGGTTGGGCGGCGTCGGGGGCGTCGGGGGAACGAATGCGCCCGCGGGCGCTGGCGGCACCGCCGGCGTCGGCGCGCCGAGCTTCGGCGATGCGCTCGGCAACGCCCTGAAGAAAGTGAACAGCCTGCAGGCGGAAACCCGCGACCTGCAGGCGGCCTTCGAGCGCGGCGATCCCAAAGCCGACCTCGCCCGCGTGATGGTGGCCGCCCAGGCCTCGAGCGTCGCCTTCCGGGCCACGGTCGAGGTGCGCAATCGCCTGGTGCAGGCCTACCAGGACGTCATGAACATGCCGCTGTAAGGCACGGACCGAACCCATGAATGCCGTTGTCGTCCCGCAATCCCTTCCGCCGTCGCCCGGCCTGCTGACGCAGATCAACCAGGCCGGCCTGGTGCGCCAGCTGTGGACGATGGGCCTGCTCACCTTGGCGATTGCCGGCGGGCTGTGGGCCTTCTTCTGGCTGCAGAAGCCGGCGCTCGTCACCGTGCAAAGCGGCATCGATGCCGCGACCGCCGCCGAGTTCGCCGACGCCCTGCGCGGCGCGCAGATCCCGGTCGAGATCAATGCGGCGACCGGCGACGTGCAGGTGCCCGGCGAGCGTCTGCAGGACGCGCGGATGGCTTTGGCCACGGCGGGGCTCGGCGCGACCGACGGCCCGGGCATGGCCCTGATCGAGCGTGATCCGGGGTTCGGCGTGAGCCAGTTCGTCGAGACCGCCCGCTATCAGCGTGCGCTCGAGACCGAACTCGCCAAGACGATCAAACAGCTGCGGCCGATCCGCGAGGCGCGCGTGCACCTCGCCCTGCCGCGGCCCTCGGCCTTCACCCGCCAGCAGCAGCCGGCCGCCGCCTCGGTGGTGATCGGCCTGTTGCCCGGCCGCTTCATGAAACCCGACGAAGTGCAGGCCATCCAGCACCTCGTCGCCAACGGCATTCCCAACCTCACGCCGGACCGCGTCACCGTCGTCGATGAATCCGGCCGCCTGCTCACCCGCGATGCCCCGGATTCCGCCAACGCCATCAGCGCCGAGCAGTTCGCCCTGACCCGCGAGAAGGAATCCTCGCTGGCCGCCAAGGTCGCCGGACTGATCGAGCCGCTCGTCGGCGTGGGCCGCGTGCGCAGCGAAGTGGCGATCGACATGGACTTCGCCACCGTCGAAGAGGCGCGCGAGATCTATACGCCCGAGTCCGGCCAGCTGCGCAGCGAGCAGGTGAACGAAGAGCGTCGCGCCGAAGCCGCCGACCGCGGCGTGCCGGGCGCCACCAGCAACACGCCGCCCGGCCCCGACGCGGCGACCCCGGCCGACCCGGCCGCCGATCCGGCTGCGGGCGCGGCCGATGCCACCGCCGCCGCGGGCAACACCGCCCCCGTCGATGGCGGCGCCAGCGAGACGGCCAGCAGCCGCACGCGCAACTTCGAACTCGACCGCACGCTCACCCACACCCGCCAGCCGGTGGGCCGCGTCAAGCGCATCACCGTCGCCGTCGTGCTCGACAACGTCCCCAACGTGCCGGCCCCGCTGGCGGAAGGCGAGGAAGCGCCCGAGGGCGAACCCGCGCCGTTCCGCGCGCTCAGCGCCGAGGAACTGGGCCGCATCGAGGCCCTGGTGAAGCAGGCGGTCGGCTTCAACGAACAGCGCGGTGACGTCGTCACCGTGGTGAACGCACCCTTCGTCGTCCCCGAGCCGCTGGAAGACATCGCGACCCCGATCTGGGAGAACCCGCTGGTCTGGCAGATCGGCCGCATCGCCATCGGCGCGCTGCTGGTGCTGCTGCTGATCTTCCTCGTCATCCGCCCGGCGATGAAGCAGCTGCTGGCGGTCCCAGTGCGTGACGCCGACGGTGCCGGCGGGGCGTATGCTGCGGACGGCACCCCGTTGCTGCCCGGCACTGCCGGTCCGGACGGGCAGGCGGCGCTGCCGCCCGGTGCGCCCGGCACGGCGCTCGCGCTGCCCGGACAGGCCGGTTCCGGCTTCGCGCCGCCGACCAGCATCGAAGGCAAGATCGAGTACGCGCGCAACGCCGTCAAAGAGGATCCGCGCCGCGTCGCCCAGGTCGTGAAGGAATGGATGGCGAACGATGGCTGACAAGAAAGGCGAGTTCAGCGGCGTCGAGAAGGCCGCGATCCTGATGCTCTCGCTCGGCGAGGTCGAAGCCGCCGAGGTGCTCAAGCACATGTCGGCGAAGGAAGTGCAGAAGGTCGGCCAGGCCATGGCCGGGGTCGGTGCCGTCTCGCGCGAGCAGATCGAAGCCGTCGTCGGCGAGTTCGCCACGGCGCTCGACAAGCAGACCTCGGTCGGCGTCGGCGCCGATGACTACGTGCGCAAGGTGCTGGTGCAGGCGCTCGGCGAGGACAAGGCCGGCAGCGTCATCGACCGCATCCTGCTCGGGCGCAACAGCTCGGGCATGGAGATGCTGAAGTGGATGGACCCGCGCGCCATCGCCGACCTGATCCGCAACGAGCATCCGCAGATCATGGCCATCGTGATGTCGCACCTCGAGCCCGACCAGGCCGCCGAGACGCTGAAGAATTTCCCCGAGCGCGTGCGCGCCGACGTGGTGCTGCGCGTGGCCACGCTCGACAACGTGCCGCCCGTGGCGTTGAACGAATTGAACGAGGTGATGGAGAAGCAGTTCGCGGGCTCGCAGAACAGCAAGGCCACCACCATCGGCGGCATCAAGACCGCGGCGAACATCCTCAACTTCGTCGAGACCGGCCAGGACCAGATCATCCTCGGTGCCATCGGCAAGGTCGACCAGGCGCTCTCGGACCAGATCCAGGACCTGATGTTCGTGTTCGACGACCTCGCCGGCGTCGACGACAAGTCGATGCAGGCCATCCTGCGCGAAGTGCCCGGCGACCGCCTGCCGCTGGCGCTGCGCGGCGGCTCGCCCGAGGTCAAGGAGAAGGTGCTCAAGAACATGTCGCAGCGTGCCGCGGCCATCCTCAAGGAGGACATGGACGACCGCGGCCCGGTCAAGCTCAGCGACGTCGAAGGCGCTCAGAAGGAAATTCTCGCCATCGTCCGGCGTCTGGCTGACGAAGGCACCATCAGTCTCGGTGGCGCGAAAGAGGAGTTCGTGTGAGCGACGTCGCCGCCCTCTGGCAGGTGCCGGCGCTCGACGCGCCGCCGCCGCCCAAGCCGCCCTCGATCGACGAGCTGCAGCGCATCGAGGACGCCGCGCGCAAGGAAGGCTTCGAAGCCGGCCGCCGCGAAGGCTTCAAGGCCGGCGAGGCCGAGGTGCGCAAGCTGGTCGCGCAGATCGAAGGCGTCGTCGAAGCCATGGCCCGGCCGCTCGGGCGCCTTGATGACGAGGTGCACGCCGCGCTTGGGCAGATGGCCGTGCGCATCGCCGGCGCCCTGCTGGGGCGCGCTTACGAGGCCGATCCGGAGCTTTTGGCGCAGCTGGTGCGCACCGCCATCGATGCGGTGGGCCCCGGACAGCGCGACATCGAACTGCGCGTGCATCCGGAGGACGCCAAGGTGCTGCAACCCTGGCTGCCGCAGTGGCCGGATGCCCGGGTCATCACCGACCCGCATTTGGCGCGCGGCGACGTGCGCATCCACGGCGACGGCGTGCGTATCGATGCGCGCACCGACGCCCGCCTGCAGGCGGCCCTCGCCGCGGTGCTGAATCCGACGGGCGGTGCGGCATGAGTACCGCCACGGGCCAGCTGCTGGCCTCGCGCGGTGCGCGTCTCGCGGCTCGACTGTCGACGCTCGAACCGCAGCTCGAGCGCCTCGGCACCGTGCGCGAAGGCGTGCTGCGCCGCGCCGTCGGGCTCACGCTGGAAGCCGAAGGCTGCGAAGTGCCGCTCGGCTCCGCCGTGCGCATCGAAGCGCAGGGCGGCCAGTTCGTCGAGGCGGAAGTCGTCGGCTTCGCCGGCGACAAGACCTTCCTGATGCCCACCACCGACCTGCACGGCCTGCTGCCGCGCGCGC
>JAIXTZ010000188.1 GCA_027483745.1 Lysobacteraceae bacterium | reverse complement strand
TTCAACCGCGCCTTCTACGAAGACTGCCTGCGCGCGCTGAAGCCGGGCGGCCTGCTCGTGCAGCAGAGCGAGAGCCCGCTGGCGCTGATGCACCTGATCCTCGACATGCGCGCCGCGATGCGCGACGCCGGCTTCCAGGACTTCCGCGTGCTGCCCTTCCCGCAGCCCTGCTACCCCACGGGCTACTGGAGCTGCCTGATCGCGTCGAAGGAATCGCGTGATCTCACCCAGTTCCGCATGAAGGATGCCGCCGCGCGCCCGTTCGAGACCCAGTACTACAGCGCCGCCATCCACCAGGCCGCGCTGGCCCTGCCGCCCTTCGTCGAGAAGGCGCTGGCGGAGTAAGCCGGCCAACGCTGGCGATGCAAAGAGAAAGGGCGCCGCGAGGCGCCCTTCTCCGTTGCGGTGATCCGTCGGCTTACAGCGCGTCGCCGTCCAGCTCTCCCGTGCGGATGCGCATCACCCGCTCGAGGTCGTAGACGAAGATCTTGCCGTCGCCGATCTTGCCGCTGTTCGCGGCGCCGGCAATGGCTTCGACGACGCGGTCGACCTGGTCGTTGGTGACCGCCACTTCCAGCTTGATCTTCGGCAGGAAGTCGACGACGTACTCGGCGCCGCGGTACAGCTCGGTGTGGCCCTTCTGCCGCCCGAAGCCCTTGACCTCGGTGGCGGTGATGCCGGTGACCCCCACCTCGGACAGCGCTTCGCGCACGTCGTCGAGCTTGAAGGGCTTGATGATGGCCGTGACCATTTTCATCGGGATGTCCTTTCGTCAGTTCAGTGCGAAGCCTAAGGCGCGGGGCATTCCCCGCGCCATGGCCGCGATCAGAGGTTGTAGCCGTTCTCGCCGTGCAGGGCGAGGTCGAGGCCTTCCTGCTCTTCTTCCGGCGTGGCGCGCAGCCCGCCGAACAGGCCGGCGATCTTCAGCGTGATCACAGTGACCACCGCCGACCACACCACGGTGATACCGACGGCCGCGGCCTGCCAGAACACCTGCTCGCCGATCGTGCGGTCGCCGGGCAAGCCGGCACCGCCGAGGGCGGCCGACGCGAATACGCCGGTCAGCAGGGCGCCGATGATGCCGCCCACGCCGTGCACGCCGAACACATCGAGCGAATCGTCGTAGCCGAAGATCCGCTTCAGCTTGGTGGCCGCGAAGAAGCAGACCACGCCCGAGATCGCGCCGATGGCCAACGCGCCCATCGGACCGGCGGTGCCGGCGGCCGGGGTGATTGCAACCAGGCCGGCGACCGCACCGGAAGCGATGCCCAGCACCGAGGGCTTGCCGTGGGTGATCCACTCCGCCGCGATCCAGCCCAGCGCCGCCGTGGCCGCCGCGATCTGCGTGACCAGCAGGGCCATCGCCGCGCCACCGTTGGCTGCGACCGCGCTGCCGGCGTTGAAGCCGAACCAGCCCACCCAGAGCAGGCCGGCACCGATCAGCGTGTAGCCCAGGTGGTGCGGCGCCATCGGCGTGGTCGGCCAGCCTTTGCGCTTGCCGAGCATGATCGCGGCAACCAAACCCGCGACGCCCGCATTGATGTGCACCACCGTGCCGCCCGCGAAGTCGAGGACGCCCCAGTCCCAGAACAGGCCACCCACGCCGGCCCAGGTCATGTGGGCGATCGGCAGGTAGGCGAAGGTGAACCACAGCGCCGAGAACACCAGCAGCGCGGCGAAGCGCATGCGCTCGGCGAAGGCGCCGACGATCAGCGCCGGCGTGATGATGGCGAAGGTCATCTGGAAGGCCACGAACAGGCTTTCCGGGATGGCCAGCACCAGCGAATCGCGGGTGACGCCTTCGAGGAACAGCTTCGAGGTGCCGCCGATGAAGCTGGCCACGTTGATCTCACCTTCCACCATCCCCGTGGTGTCGAAGGCCAGCGAGTAGCCGTAAACCACCCAAAGCACCGTGATCAGTCCAGCAATCGCGAAGCACTGCATCAGCACCGACAGCACGTTCTTGGCCCGCACCATGCCGGCGTAGAACAGCGCCAGGCCCGGCAGGGTCATCAACAGCACCAGCGCCGTGGCCACCAGCATCCAGGCGGTATCGCCCGCCGAGAGCGTGGCCTCCTGGGCACTGGCCGAACCCGCCGCCGCCAGACCGGCCAGGCCGACCGTCCACGCCGACGCCCCTTTCGCGGCGCGTCGAAGCGCGCCCTCCCCTCGAACTCGCATTCGCATCGTTGTCTCCCCAGGTGAAGTGATCCCCACCGTCGATGCGACCAGAATCGGATCGATTGTCTACGTCACGCGGGCTGTGCTTTGATACTGGCCCTCACGCGGGACCTTGGCGGAGCGACATCCGCCGACCCGCCACCGCGACGTCCCCTGACACTCTCGCGGCCCGCCCGCCGCCACGCTGTCGTCGACCGCCCTCGGAGCACCGCCATGATCGACCTCAAGGCCATCGACGACCTCGCCCGCCGCCTCAACGACCTCGTGCCGCCGGGCCTCGAGGGCGCCCGCGCCGACCTCGAGAAGAATTTCCGCGCCGCCCTGCAGGCCGGCCTCGGCAAGCTCGACCTCGTCACCCGCGAGGAGTTCGAGGTTCAGAAGGCCGTGCTCCGCCGCACCCGCGAGAAGCTCGAAGCGCTGGAACGCCAGCTCGAAGCCCTGGACGCCGCCACGCGTCCCGCGTCACCCGACACCCGCAACTGAGTCGCCGCCATTGCGTTCGCGCTGGTGCACACCCGTGCACGCTGCGGCGTGCGCGCGCCCGCAGTACGCGTGGAAGTCTTCAT
>JAIXTZ010000064.1 GCA_027483745.1 Lysobacteraceae bacterium | reverse complement strand
CGTCTTCGTGCAGCCCTACGGGCCCGGCGATGTGCGCACCTGGACCTGGGGCGAGGCGCTGATCGAAACCCGGCGCATGGCCGCGCACCTGCAGTCGCTGGGCCTGCCGCCCGGCTCGCACATCGCCCTGATCTCGAAGAACTGCGCGCACTGGCTGATGGCCGACTGGGCGATCTGGATGGCGGGCCACGTCTCGGTGCCGTTGTACCCCACGCTGACCGGCACCTCGGTGCGCGAGCTGCTCGCCCACAGCGGAGCTTCCCTGCTCTTCGTCGGCAAGCTCGACGACTGGGCCTCGATCGAACCGGGCATTCCCACGGAGCTGCCCTGCATCGCCTTCCCCCTGGCGCCGGAAGGCGCGAAGCGGCGCTTCACCGGCTGGGACGCGGCCTGCGCGGCGCAGGATCCGCTGGCCGGCACGCCGACGCGCGCGGCCGACGAGCTCGCCACGATCATCTACACCTCGGGCACCACCGGCATGGCCAAGGGCGTGATGCACGCCTTCGGCAATTTCGCCGCCGCCACCGCGGCCGTACTGGCCCGCGTGCCCTTCCATCCGGGCGACCGCCTGCTCTCCTACCTGCCGCTGTCGCACATCGTCGAACGCACCTTCCTCGAGCACACGCTGCTGGCCACGGGCTACGAGGTGTATTTCGCCGAGAGCCTCGACACCTTCATCGCCGACCTGCAGCGCGCGCGCCCGACGCGCTTCGCCTCGGTGCCGCGGCTGTACCTGAAGTTCCAGCAAGGCGTGTTGGCGAAGGTGCCGGCCGCGAAGCTGGATCGCTTGCTCAAGCTGCCGGTGATCGGCTGGCTGGTGAAGCGCAAGGTGCTCAAGGGCCTCGGCCTCGACCAGTGCATTTATGCCGGCGGCGGTGCGGCGCCGATGCCGCCGGCGATGCTCGAGTGGTACAAGCGCCTCGGCCTCGAGATCCTCGAGGCCTATGGCATGACGGAGAACTGCGGCGTCAGCCACACCAACGTGCAAGGCCAGCAGCAGATCGGCACCGTCGGCCCGCCCTACCCCGGCGCCGAGGTGCGGCTCGATCCGCACACGCAGGAGATTCAAGTGCGCTGCGCTTGGAACATGCAGTGCTACTACCGCGACGAAGCGTCGACCAAGGCGGCGTTCACCGACGACGGCTTCCTGAAGACCGGCGACAAGGGCGCGATCGCCGCCGACGGCACCTTGAAGATCACGGGGCGGGTCAAGGACGCCTTCAAGACCAGCAAGGCGAAGTACGTCGAACCCGGCCCGATCGAAGAGAAGCTCTCGGCGCTGCCGCTGTTCGAAGCCTGCTGCGTGGCCGGCGCCAGCCTGCCGCAGCCGGTGGGCCTGGTCATGCTCGGCGAAGCGGCGCGCGCGAAAGCAGCGACCGCCGCGGGCAGGGCCGAGATCGAAGCGATGCTTGCCCAGCACCTCGCCGCAGTGAACGCCACGCTCGACACCTACCTGCACCTCGACGCGCTGATCGTCGTGGGCGAGGAATGGACCGTCGACAACGGCCTGATCACCCCGACGATGAAGGTGAAGCGCGCCGGCATCGATGCCACGTACGGCCCGCACTTCGAACGCTGGCTGGCCAGCGGCGCGAAGGTGGTGTGGGCCGAGCGCGTGCTTCCGGAGCCAAAGAAGGGCGCGTCCACGGCATAGGTGGCCTGGCGTCGCTGAGGGCGGCGAGTGTCGCCGCCCTCCGTTGCCGCAAGGCTCAGTTCGCCGCGCAGCCGCGCAGGCCGCCCAGCGGGATCACCGCATCGTTGGCGACCCATGTGCCCGACACACCGTTCACGTACGCGGCGGACAGCGTGATGTTGCGCAGCCTGCCGCCTTCAACACGGCGCTGCAGCGTGCCCACCGGGCTGCGCTGCGGATCGCCGGCGCGCGTGCACAAGGGGCAAGCACCGCGCAGTTGCTCCAGCGTCAGCGTCTCGGTACTGCCGCCCACGCCCGAACGCTCGGCCACCAGATAGCGCGGCACGCCCTGCGCGTCGTAACCGAACACCAAGTAAAACTCGTAGTTCGGGAACAACTGCACGCTGTAACCCGTTCCCGAACGCAGCGGATCGAACCAATGACCGCTGATGTTCAAGGGGGCGCCGTTCACCGTGGGGCAACCACCACCGAAGCTCTCATAGGCCTCGCTACCGGTCTCGCCGTCCAGCGTGTAGCTGAAGGTAAACGCGCTGGTCGAACGCGGCGTGACCGTTGCCTCGCCCACGGGAGTGAGAGCGTTGCTGCTGCCGTTCCACACGCTGCGGTAGATCGTGCCGCGCCAGATGCCTGTACTGCCCGGCGCCGGCGCCTGCAGGTAGTACCAGGTCGGCGTGCCGTCTTGCAGATAGGTGTACCAAAGGCCCGCCCACTCGCTGCCGGCCGGATACAGGAAAAGACCGTTGCCGGAACGCTGCGGGTTGAAGAAGCCGCCAGGACGCAACTGCGGGCCGGTGCCGACAAGGGTCGCACGAACGCTCATCCGGACGCTGGATGCCAACGGCGGATTCACCGGCGTGACGTACCAGCGCCCCGGCGCCGGCGAGTCCACCACGAACCGCTGGGCCAGGGTCGGGATCGGCGTCCCGACGGTGGCCGCATCACGAGGCGGAGCGACGTCAATGGTCGGTGGGGACGACGAGGGCGCCGGCGTCGGGGTGCGTGCCAGATACAGCGACACGACACCGCCCGCCTGCGCCAAGACCTCCAGACGCGCGGTTCCGGGCGGCACGTCGATGAACAAACGTTCGTGGGCCATGCCCTCACCGAGCGCGATCCGGTGATCAACGCCGCTCGCCAGCGCGAACGCCGTCGGCAAACCGATGCCGCGATCCAGCCGTACCGGTACCCAGCCCAGCGATCGCCCGTCATCCGCCAGCATCTCCACCCAGCCCCCCCGGCTCTCACCTGGCAGGAACGTCGGCTCTTCCCACACGAGGCGCAGTGGAAACGCCCCACCCGCCGCGACGGTGCCGGGACCCGTCGCCACCAGCGACCCTCGCGTGGCGAGCGGACCCGCGGTCGGCGTCTCGAACAGCGCGAGGCGGGCCACGTCCCCCGCCGCCGGCAGTCGGACCAGTGCCCAGTAAGCCACCGTCTGGCCGGCCGGCACATCGATCGCGATGTCGCAGCGCTCCGAGGTGGACATGGCCGCGGCGCAGGCCAGCTCGGCGGGGTCGGCCAAGCCGTTCGCGTTGCGGTCGACGCCAAGGAAGAGATCGACGTCATTCAGCGCCGTCGCATCCACCAGAATGCGCCAGGTCGCCGGACCCGTCGCGGCAGGAAGGGTCCGCAGCGTGGTGGCTTGGTACCCCCCGCTCCAGGGTGCCGGGCCGTCCGTTCGGTCGATGGCCAGCACATTGCGCACCACCGGAGGCACCAGTCCAAAAGCGTTGAAGCGCGCCCCTGGTAACGCCGGGAGGCCGGAGACCGGGAGGTCGCGGAAGCCGCGCTCGGCTTCCGTGGTCCACTGCAGTGCCGTGACCGCGAGAGGGCGAACGTCGACCTGCAGCTCGGCCTCGGAACACAACAGGACGGGCGTCGTGCACACCCGGTAGCGGAGCGATACCGTGCCCGGCGTCGATGGGGGCGTGAAGCTAATGCGCTGACCTGCGCCGGTGATGGTGACGCTGGCGGTGCCCGCCGATGGCTGGCGCACGATGGTGATCACCGCGCCGACGTCGGATCCGGGTGCGAAGACGTCGTTGGCCAACACATCGATGTCGATCGTCGCAGCTCCAACCTGCGCAATGGCGCGGTCGGGCCGTGCCTCTGGAGCGACGGGGGTACGCCGGGGCGTCACGCTGTTGCTCGCCGGCGAGGCGGGACCCGTGCCCGCGCCATTCGTCGCACTCACGGTGAACGTGTAGGAAACGCCGTTGGTCAAGCCCGCCACCGTGATCGGACTGGCTCCGCCCGTCGCGGTGACGCCCCCCGGGCTGGCGGTCACCGTGTAGCCGGTGATTGATGCACCGCCGTTGCTGGCCGGTGCGGCAAAGATGAGCGTCGCGCTCTCGTCCCCCGCCGTCGCGACGGCGCCGGTCGGTGCGCCGGGAGGGCTCGAGCCCACCGCGAAGCTTCGACTCACCGTCGGCGCGGGCAGAAACGCGCTGTCGCCGGCCTGGTCCGCGTTGATCGTGCACGTGCCGAGGGCGAGGAAGGTCAACGCCCCTCCCGAGGTGATGGTGCAGGCGCTCGTCGTGGCGGAACTGAACGTTACCGGCAGACCGGAGGTGGATGACGCGCTCAGCGTCGGCGGCGCGCTGAAACTCTGCGCGCCCGGATTGGCGAAGGTGATCGTCTGGATCGCCCTTGGCGTAATGCTGTTGCTGGCCGCCGACGCCGGGCCGGGGCCCACGCTGTTGTTCGCCGTCACCGTGAAGGTATAGGCCTGCCCATTGGTCAGACCGGTCACCACGATGGGGCTGCTCGCGCCGTTCACCGGCGCAACATCCGGTGGGAACACCGAAAGCGTGTAGCCCATGATCAGCGCGCCGCCCGTATTGGTCGGCGCCGTGAACGCCACCGAGGCCTGCGTGTCGCCGGCCGTGGCCGTGCCGATCGTCGGCGCGTCCGGCACCACGGGGCTCACCGTGAAGCTCCGCGATACCTGCGATGCCGGCAGGAAGGTGGCATCCCCCGCCTGGTCGGCGTTGATCGTGCAGGTGCCGGCCGTCACGAAGGTCAGCACACCGCTCGCCGTGACCGTGCATACCCCCGTCGTGCTGGCGCTGAACGTGACGGGCAGACCCGATGTCGAGGACGCGGCGAGCGTCAGCGCCATGCCGAAGTTCTGCGTACCGGGGTCGCCAAACGTGATCGTCTGCGGCGCCCGGGGCGTCACCGCGTTACTCGCCGCCGACGCCCCACCGGCGCCCAAGCTGTTCGTCGCCGAGACCGTAAACGTGTATGTCGTGCCGTTCGTGAGTCCCGAAACGGTGATCGGGCTGCTCGCACCACTGGCGGAAATGCCGCCCGGACTGCTGGTCACCGTGTACCCCGTGATCGCCACGCCCCCGTTCGACGCTGGCGCGGTGAAGGCCACGGTCGCCTGGCCATTGCCGGCAGTCGCCGCGCCGATGGTCGGAGCACCCGGCACTGTCGGCGGGATCAGGAGCCATTGCGCGAACAGGGTCAGGTTCGGCGCACCGGAGGACCCGTACGACGCGCCCTGCGCGAAGGCGCTGCGTCCGCCGGTGGCCACCGTGTCCCACCCGTTGAAGGTGTACCCCGTGCGGACCAGCGTGCCCTGCCCGGCGATGGTCACGGCCGCGTTGGCGGTCTGGCTGGCGGGCGGCACGCCGCCGGTGCTGCCATTGCCGGCATAGCTCACCGTGAAGTCGCCCGGCGCCTGGGCGGTGAACACTGGTACCAGCGCGAGGTTGTTCGCCGGCATCGCGACGCTGTAGGGATTGTCGGTAGACGCCGTACCCGTACAGCCCTCGACGCAGTTCCAACCCACGAAGCGCTGGCCCGCGTTCGGCAGGGCCGAGAGGCTCACGGGGGCACCCGCTGCGTAGACATCGCCGTACAGCGATCCGCCGGACACCGCGCCATCGGTGCTGCGATTCACCCGGAGAAGAAACACGTTGTCGATCTCGCGGCTGAGGCTGCCGCGGACGATGTCCGGCGACGCGCGCGACTCTCCGAATTGATCGACGGCGACGACGACCGTGCTTGCCGTGGTGCCGACCCAATTCACCCAAGCACTGCCGTTGAAGTAGCCGACCACCGGCAATGGTGTGCCCGTGTAACCGGTCGGCGTGCCGCGACGGGCCGGGACGTTGGCGAAATCCCTCGCGAAACCGCCCACGTCGAGGGTGACGCCGGCGCCGTCGGCAGTGGGCACCAGCGGCGGACGGAACACCTGAGCCGTCCCGATCTCGGCCCCGGTGCTATCGGTGATCCGTGCGAGGCCGCCGCCGGAGAACAGGGTGTTGTCACTGCCGTCGGCGGCACCTGGGTACTGGACGTTGTTCGACGTGGTGTCGATCGCGTTGGTGGCGTGGAAGATGTTGAAGTGCGCTTGCGTCGTGGACGGCGAAAACTCCGTGACGTCGCTGAGGACGAACGCGGTCGGGTTCGAGACCGTCCCCGCCGACCGCACGTAGTTGTAGGCGAAGATGTTGTTGGCCATGCGAACGGTGCCGCCGGCCGAGCCGATCGCGCCGCCCGAGACCGTCGCGCCATACCCGACGTTGCCGGTGAACGTGCTGTTCAGCACGTGGATCGTGCCGCCCGGCGAGTTGGCGAGACCGCCACCGATATCCGTGCTCTGGTTGTTCGCGAAGGTCGAGTTGTTGACGTAAAGGGCAGAGACGGAATTGCTTACGGCGCCGCCGCCACCCCCGCCGTTCGTCAGTTCGGTGCGGTTCTCCGCCACCACGGAACGGTCGATATGCATCACGCCGGCAGCGACATTGAAGCCGCCGCCGAACCTCGCGGCGTTCCTCGACAGCCGAGTGCGGTCCAAGAAGGTGACGCCGGAGCTCGCCAGGCCGCCTCCGCCCCAGGTGGAACGGCCCCTTTCGATCACGGACCGGCGGAGCGTCAGCCGCGTGCCGGAAGCGGTCTGGATCGCGCCTCCACCCGCCGCGGCCGTCGCGCCGCCCGAGGGGAGCCCGCCACGCAGCGTGAGGTCGTTGATGACGACTTGGACGCCGCTACCTGAGACGAGAAAGATGCGGAAAGACGACGGCGAAGGTGATGGCACGCCGGATTCGTCGAGGCCGGTGACGGGCACCGTGAGGATCCGGCCGTTTCCGTTGATGGTGATCGACTTATCGAGCGTCACCTGGCTGGTCACGACGATATCGTTCGTGATGCTGATCGTGTCGCCCGCGGAGGCTGAGGCCGTCACCGCGGCCTGAAGCTCGGCAAACGTGCTGGCGTTGCGCGTGACCTGCGCGGCGGCGGGAAAGCCCGCGATCAAGGCGATGAGCGCCAGAGCACTCAGCAGGCTCGCACGAAGAAACGCGAAAGAAGCGAAGTTCGCCACGTGCACCTGCCCACGTCTGGCCGTTTCGTCGGACGGTGCAGCAAGCACCGGCAAAAGTCACGTGAAGGCCCAAGCCGCGCAATATCCGGATTGCGGTCGGACCCGTACCCCGCCATGTTGCCGGTGTTCCTTCGAGCCCTATGCGCATGAAACGACGCTCCCACATCCAACTACCGGCGGCGGACGAAGCGCTCGTACAGCTCGCCCGTCGCCTCATCGCCCGCGCCGACGAGCCTTGGCCCTTGGCGACCACGGCCGCCGAGTTCGGACTCTCGCCCTCGGCCTTCCAACGCCGCTTCACCGCGCTGGTCGGGCTGTCGCCCAAGGCCCTGCAGGACGCCGCGCGGCTCGGCCGCCTGAAGCAGGCGCTCAAGGCCGGCTCCACGGTCACCAACGCCATCCTCGAGGCCGGCTTCGGCTCGACCAGCCGCGTGTACGGGGAAGCGCCGCGCGACCTCGGCATGACCCTCTCGGCCTACCGCGACGGCGCCCCGGGCGAGACGATCCACTGGGCGGCGCGGCGAACCCGGCTTGGGTGGCTGGCCATGGCCGCCACGGCGCGGGGCGTGTGCTTCGCGCAGTTCGGCGACAGCGCCGATTCGCTCCGCGCCGAGCTCGCCCGCGAATTCCCGAAGGCCATGGTCGTGGTCAGCGAGGCCGATGTGCCGCTCGATGCTTGGATCGACGCCCTGGATGCCCACCTTGCGCGCTCGGCCCCCGCGCCCGACCTGCCGCTCGACCTCCGCGGCACCGCGTTCCAGATGCGGGTCTGGCGCTTCCTGCAGGGCATCCCGCTGGGCGAAACGCGTTCGTATGCCGACGTGGCCGCCGGCATCGGCGCGCCGAAGGCGACCCGCGCGGTGGGCACCGCCTGTGGCGCCAACCGGGTGGCGGTGCTGGTGCCCTGCCACCGCGTGCTGCGCGGCGACGGGGGCTTGAGCGGCTACCGTTGGGGGCTCGAGCGCAAGCGCGCGCTGCTGGAGGCGGAAGGCAGCGTTCCGGCGCGTTGAACACTGCGTCCTCGCCCTGCCTTGCCCGGCGGGCCGGCCCCACCGAGCCGGCGACCTATACTTCACGCCCTGCACTCCCGCCCGCCGCCTGAAGGCCCATGGCCGCCGTCCCCGCGCTCTGCGTCACCGACCTCCGCAAGACCTACGACAACAAGACGGAAGCCCTGAAGGGCGTTTCGCTCAGCGTGCAGCCCGGCGACTTCTTCGCCCTGCTCGGCCCCAACGGCGCCGGCAAGAGCACCCTGATCGGCATTGTCAGTTCGCTGGTGAACGCCAGCTCGGGCTCGGTCTCGAT
>JAIXTZ010000344.1 GCA_027483745.1 Lysobacteraceae bacterium | reverse complement strand
GCGGCAGAGGTGTTCGGCGTGCCGCTGGCCGAGGTCAGTGGCGACCAGCGCCGCGCCGCCAAGGCCATCAACTTCGGCCTGATCTACGGCATGAGCGCCTTCGGCCTCGCGCGCCAGCTCGGCATCGATCGCGGCCAGGCGCAGGACTACATCGGCCTGTACTTCAGTCGCTATCCCGGCGTGCGCGCCTACATGGACCGCACGCGCGAACAGGCGAAGGAGAAGGGCTACGTCGAGACCGTCTTCGGCCGGCGTTTGCATCTCGCCGAGATCCGCTCGCGCAATCAGGCGCAGCGCGCGGGCGCGGAGCGCGCTGCCATCAACGCGCCGATGCAGGGCACCGCCGCCGACATCATCAAGCGCGCGATGGTCGCGGTGGATGCGTGGACGGTGCCGCGCGCCGATCGCATCGCGATGCTGATGCAGGTGCACGACGAACTGGTGTTCGAAGTGGACGCCGGTTTCGTGGACGAGGCCAAGGCCGAGATCCTGCGGCGCATGGAGGCCGCGGCGACGCTGCGCGTGCCGCTGCTCGTCGAGGCGGGCGTCGGCGCGAGCTGGGACGAAGCGCACTGACTTTCGGGTTTCGTCACGGCGCACTAGCGACTCCGTCACGGTTCGACGACAAAGCGGTGAATCCCCCCTGAATCCCCGCGGGAAAGGGCGCCCGAGTTCACGAACTTGTCAGTGCGCGGGTGGTCAGATGTCACGCAACGGATGCAACGTCCGTTGCCGTGGACTCGATCCCTCCCCTGATCGACCCACACCGAAGCGGCGGGCCTCCCCTCTCGTCGCTTCACCAGCCCCGCGAGTCTCCCCTGGCTCGCGGGGTTTTTATTTTCCGATCCCGGCCGCTTGTGGCATAAGGCCGCATGACCGTGATCGACGCTCCCTACGACCTCGCCGTGATCGGCGGCGGCCCGGCGGCCGTCGCGACCGTGCTCTCGGCCCACGCGCTGCGGCCGCAGTGGCGGGTGCTGTGGTGCCGCGGCCCCGAGGATTCCGCCCGCGGCTATTGGCCGGCCTACGGCGGCAATAGCCTGCGGCACCGGCTGAATGTGCCGGTGGAGCGCATGGGGCTCGACGCCGAGGCGCCGGTGGACTTCTTCGACTGGTTGCGCCGCGAACACCCGGAGCGCGATGCCGTGCCTGGGCAGTTCGTGCCGCGCTGCTGGTTCGGTGAATACCTCGCGGCTCGCGTGCAGGCGTCCCATCCCGCCGTCTGTTTTGGTGCGGTGCGTGCGCTTCGGAAGCATGGCGACGTGTGGCGCATCGATTTGGACGACGGTGGGCCCGATGGCGATGCCGGTTTCGCGCCGACGGCCCGTCGCCTCGCGCTGTGCCTCGGCATGCCTGCAGGGCTGCCGATGCCGCATGCGCCGCGGCACTGGGTCGCCGACCCGTGGGCGTGGTGGCGCGCGCTGCCGGCCGACGGCGTGCCGCTCCGAGACAACGACACAGTGCTCGTCGTGGGCAGCGGCCTCACTGCTGTCGACATGGTGTTGGGCTTGCGGGAGCGGGGCTTCCGCGGGCGCATCCGCGCCGTGTCACCGGGGGGGCGCTGGTCGCATCCGCATGCGCCTGCGACGCCCTTGGCCGCCGACGTGCGCGAGGCGCTCGACGATGCCCTCGACGAGGCATCGAGTGCGCGGCAGGTGCTGGCGGTGCTCCGTGACTTCGCGGCGCATCATCCGTGGCGCGCCGTGATCGACGCTCTCCGCGCCGACACCAATGCGCGCTGGGCGGCATTGGCCCCGGAGGAGCAGCGGCGCCTGCTGCGTCACGCCTTCGGGGTTTGGAATCGTCATCGTCATCGGATGGCTCCGGACGTGTGCGCGGCGCTCGATGCCGATCCCACCCTCTCGCTGGAGCCGGGCCGCATCCGTGTCGACGCCGAGGGGCGCATCCTGAAGCGCCATCGCGCCAGCGAAGCCGCCCTCGATGTCGCGCTCGCGCTGGATTGCCGCGGTCCCGGCTTCCGCGCCGCGCTCGCGGGCGATTCACTGCTGGCCCGACTCGTACGCGACGGCGTGCTCGAGGCGCACCCGCTCGGTACTGGCGTGCGCACGCCCTCCGACGCGAGCCTTGCGGTCATCGGCGCCGCGCGTTTCGGCGAGCGCTTCGAGACCAGCGCCGTGCCGGAACTGCGCCAGCAGGCGGTGGAGTCGGTGCGGCGTTTCCTCGTGCCAGCGCCCTGAGTGCCGCTCAGCCCCCGGGGCAGCCCGTGCGGCGGCTCAACAGCGAGGCCGGTCGGTTTTCCTTCCAGCGTCCCGGCACACCGTTGGCGAAGCTGGCGTCCATGCCCAACGTCAGGAAACCTGCGCGATCGTCCGGCGCGGCTCTCGCGCCGATCGTCCGTTCGAGCGTTCCCACGATTTCGCGGGTCGTCACCATCGGTGCACAGCTGGGGCAGGGACCGCGCACTTGCCAAAGCGGGACTCTGGGACTGCCCTCGGCTTGCTGCGCGGTGACCCAGCGCGGCATGCCGGCCGCGTCGTACGCGTAGGCGAGATAGAACTCGGTGCCGCCGATGAACTCGACGCTATAGCCGTAACCCGACTTCGTCGGGGCGTACCAGAGTCCCGTGACGTCCAGCGGCGAGTCGCCGTGGCGTTGCGTGCAGCGACCGTCGCCGAGTCGATGCATGTTCTCCGCGCCCACTCGCCCATTCAGCAGGTGGAGGAACGCGAGCCGGTCCGTCGACAACGCGGCCAATTGCACGAGGCCGGCGAACTGGAAGCGCGTCCTCGTGCCGTCCCAGACGTTCCGATACAGCGTCGCAAGCCACTGGGACCCGCCGCTGTGCCTGTTCGGCTTGGGCGCCTGCGCGTAGTACCAGGTGGGCCTGCCGTCCTCGTCGTAGGTGTACCAGATCAACACCCAGTCATCGCCGGCGGGCGCCAGGATGATGCCGTGCCCGGAGCGTTCCGGGTTGAAGTAGTGGCCGGTCAGCGGCTCAAGCCGCCGCGTCGCTGGCCCAAAGTCGACGTAGAAGCTGAGGTTTAGCGGAATGCCTGTCTTGGATCGTGGCACGGCGTACCACAGTCCAGGCTCGATGGCTCCGGCGTCGAGCGTCAGGACCTCGCGCGCGACTGCCGGGAAAACGGCCGCTGGCTGCTGGTCGATGTGGAACGCCGGGACACGGCTGGCAGCCACGGGAAGCACCGTGGACGCGGACGGGGGGCCTTCCCATCGGTGCAGGGACAATTCGATGTCGTGGACCGTGCCGTCCCGATGCTCGACGCCTGCCGGCCGCATGTTTCCCGACGTGGCCTGTAGGGTGATGCTCCCGGCATTGCCAGGCACCACGAACAGCAGGCTCCTGTGCTCCACCAGGTCGGCATGCGCGGTAGAGGCCGCGAGGTCGTCCTCCGTATCATGGCCGACCATTGCGAAGTTGGGTGAGCGCTCCGAGCCATCGCGAGTGAGGAGCAAGACAGCCTCCCGGTTCGGGATGCCGGTTCCGTTTTCGATGCTCAGCAGCATGGCTTCGGTCTTGCCCGCGCGCGTGCGGCGTATGCTGAAGGGCATGGCCAGGCGGGCGATTCCTAGTGCATTGGTGTTGACGTCGCCCAGCAGCTCAAGCCTCTGGTCCAGGGCATAGACGGGCGACCAGAAACCGCTCACCTTGATCGACGTGGGCATTGCTCCGCGGGCTTCGACCTGCACGGCCAGTTCCAAGGCGCGACGACCATCGATGACATCGCGCGGGAAGGCGTGATGCGGGACTCGAGCGATGCACAACGCCTCGCCCGACATGGTGCGGGCTTGGCAGTGGACGACGCCGCGCTGATCGCGAATGCGGAGATCGACGGGGGAGTCGTCCACGGCACGTGCCACGAACACGGCAACGACCGTGAACTCGCTCCCGAACAATTCAAACCGCTCGTAGGCCACGGCCGGCTGGTGGAATGTTTCGCCCGGATTCGAGACGCGGGCGTGGGACGTTTCGAGCCAGTGGCCGCGTGTCTCAACGTACGCCCGTACCGGCGCATCCGGAACTAGTCCACGGGCTTCGATCGATACGCTACCCCGGTCGCCGGGCACGACCACCGACTGGATCCTGTCCGCGGGTCCAAGCGTGACGTTGCAGAATGCGATCGGGGTCGCGGCAAGCAGCGCGAAAAACCATCCGAGGTGGCGAATCATCGGGGACGTCCTTGTCTTGGCGATGCCCGATCATAACCACTCCCTCGGCACCAGGTACTCCGCCAGCTTCGCTTCGTCGCTCCCCGGCGCGGGCACATAGCCATACTCGAAACGCACGCGCGGCGGCAGGCTCATGAGGATGCTCTCGGTGCGGCCGCCGCTCTGCAGGCCGAACAGCGTGCCGCGGTCCCACACCAGGTTGAACTCGACGTAGCGGCCGCGGCGGTAGAGCTGGAACTCGCGCTCGCGTTCGCCGTAGGGCGTGGCCTTGCGCTTCGCGACGATGGGCCGGTAGGCGTCGAGGTAACCATCGCCCACGGCGCGCTGGTAGGCGAAGCTGCGCTCGAAACCGTCGGCGTGCAGGTCGTCGAAGAACAGCCCGCCGACGCCGCGGCACTCGTTGCGGTGCTTGAGGAAGAAGTACTTGTCGCACCAGGCCTTGTGTTCGGCGTAGCGCGTGGCGCCGTAGGGCGCGCAGAGGTCGCGGGCCACCGCGTGCCAATGCCGCACGTCCTCGTCGAAGGGATAGAAGGGCGTCAGGTCGAAGCCGCCGCCGAACCACCAGATCGGCTCGCGGCCTTCGGGCCGGGCTTCGAAGTAGCGCACGTTGGCGTGCGAGGTGGGCACGTAGGGATTGCGCGGGTGGATCACCAGCGAGACGCCGACCGCCCGCCAAGTCGCGCCGGCGAGTTCAGGGCGATGGGCGGTGGCCGAGGCGGGCAGGGTGGTGCCGCTGACGTCGGAGAAGCCGACACCTGCCTGCTCGAACACGGCGCCTTCCTTCATCACCCGCGAGCGGCCGCCGCCGCCTTCGGCGCGGGTCCACGCGTCCTCGACGAAGCGGCCGTCGCCGTCCTCCGCCTCGAGGCCCGCGCAGATGCGGTCCTGCAGGCCCATCAGGTAGTCGCGGACGGCGGTGAAGTTTGGGCTGGGGGCGTTCATGCGGCGCTTCGACGGGGTTGACGGGGCGCAGTCTAGCGGGCTCGCCATGGCCGCCCCGTTGCGCCGGGTCAAGGCAGGCCGCGCCGCTATACTTCGCGGCCTTCCGCACCGCCCTGAACCGCCTTGCGCGTTTCCGACCGCCCCGACGCCGCTCCCCTGCTCGACTTCGACTTCGTCGATGCCGCCCTGCCGTGGCGCAGCGGATGCGCGTGGCTGGCCGGCGCGCGGCGGGAGGCCTGGGTCCCGGCGGCGGCCGTCGAAACCGCGGTCGTCGGTGGCCTCGACGTCCGGTATGCGGGGGGGCTCGCGGTCCTCGCGCTCCACGAGGCGCTGCCCGCGGCCGCCGACGCCGCGCCGCCGGCCGAAGCCGCCTACCGTCGACTGCTGGCCGCCGCGCGCCCCAGCGCGCATCCGTACCTGATCCGCATCTGGAACTACTTCGGCGCCATCAATGCCGGCGAGGGCGATGACGAGCGTTACCGTCGTTTCTGCGTCGGCCGCAACGCGGCGGTGGATGCGATGTTCCGTGACCCGCCGCCGGCGGCCACCGCCATCGGGGCGCCCGATCCCAGCACCCCGCTCAGCGTCGTCGCGTTGTGCAGCGCGCAGCCGGCCATCGCGCTGGAGAATCCGCGGCAGACGCCGGCCTGGCAGTACCCGCGCGAATACGGCCCGGTGCCGCCGGGCTTCTCCCGCGGCGCCGTGCTGCGCGACGGCGACGGCGCCACGCTGCTGGCGTCCGGCACGGCGAGCATCGTCGGTCACGTGTCGCTGCACGCCGGGGACGTCGTCGCCCAGCTCGACGAGAGCCTGGCCAACCTGCACGTGCTGCTCGACGAGGGCTCGCAGCGCAGCGGCGAGCGTTTCCGCATGGAGGGCCTGCAGGCCTTGCGCGTTTACCTGCGCGACGCCGAAGCCCTGCCGTCGGTGCAGGCACGGCTGGCGGCGGCGGGCGTGCCGCTGGCCCGCGTCGCCTTCATGCACGGCGACGTCTGCCGTCGCGAGCTCGACGTCGAGCTCGAAGGCGTGTTCGGCGCTGCCTGAAACGACACAGGGCGGCCGAAGCCGCCCTGCATCACGGACATCGCGGGGCCGATCAGGGCGCCGGCGCACCCTCCGGCTTCAGCGTGGCGTCCATCAGCTCGAGGATGCGGCGGTACTGGTCGTACCAGCTTTCCGGCTGCACGTAGCCGTGGCGCTCCAGCGGGTAGCTGGCCAGTTCCCAGCCCGGCTTCTTCAGTTCGATCAGGCGCTGCGCGAGGCGCACGGAATCCTGGAAGAACACGTTGTCGTCGATCATGCCGTGGGCGATCAGCAGGCGGCCCTGCAAGTGTTCCGC
>JAIXTZ010000140.1 GCA_027483745.1 Lysobacteraceae bacterium | reverse complement strand
CGCCACTTCCCGCTCAACTGCACCTTCATGAACGGTCCGCTGCACGGCAAGGAGATGTTCCTGCCGCTGTCGCAGCTGATCGGTGGCGAGGAGTACATCGGCCACGGCTGGCGCATGCTAGTCGAGTGCCTGTCGGTGGGCCGCGCGATCACCCTGCCCTCGACCTCGAGCGGCGCGGCCAAGCTCGCCGCCGCGGCCACCGGCGCCTACTCGCGCATCCGCAAGCAGTTCGGCCTGTCGATTGGACGCTTCGAGGGCGTCGAGGAGGCGCTGGCCCGCATCGCCGGCAACACCTACGCCGTCGCCGCGCTGTCGCAGGCGACCGCTGCGGCCGTGGACCGCGGCGAGAAGCCGGCCGTGCCCTCGGCCATCGCCAAGTACCACGCCACCGAGATGGCCCGCGACGTCGGCAAGGACGCGATGGACGTCCACGGCGGCAAGGGCGTGATCCTCGGACCGTCGAACTACCTCGGCCGCGGCTGGCAGGCCGCCCCGATCTCGATCACGGTGGAAGGCGCGAACATCATGACGCGCTCGCTGATGATCTTCGGCCAGGGCGCGATCCGCTGCCATCCGTGGGTGCTGAAGGAAATGCAGGCCGCCACGCATCCGGACCCGGCCGTGCGCCTGCGCGAGTTCGACACCAACCTGTTCGGCCACATCGGCTTCGCGATCAGCAACGCTGTCCGCAGCCTGTGGATGGGCATGACCTTCGCCGCCTTCGGCTCGGCGCCGGGCGATGACTACACGAAGCGCTTCTACCGCCGCCTCAACCGCTACTCCGCCAACCTCGCGCTGGTCGCCGACACGTCGATGCTGACGCTGGGCGGCAAGCTGAAGTTCAAAGAGAAGCTGTCGGGCCGACTCGGCGACGTGCTCTCCCAGCTCTACATCGCCAGCGCGATGCTGAAGCGCTACGAGGACGAGGGCCGCCCGGCCTCCGAGCAGCCGCTGCTGGCCTGGGCCTTCCACGACAGCGTGTTCAAGATCGAGAACGCGCTCTCCGGCGCACTGCGCAACTACCCGATCCGCCCGGTCGGCTGGCTGCTGTGGCTGCTTGTGTTCCCGCTGGGCCGTCGTGCACAGGCCCCGAGCGACCGTCTTGGCCGCCGTGCCGCGGCGCTGCTGATGTCGCCGTCCGATGCGCGCGACCGCCTGGTGAGCGGCGTGTTCCTGACGCCCTGCGAGACCAACCCGGCCGGCCGCGTCAACGCCGCGCTGGCCAAGGTGATCCTCGCCGAGCCGGTGGAACGCAAGTTCATGAAGGCGGTGAAGGGAGGCGAGGTCGGCTCGCTCGACTACACGGGCCAGCTCGCCGAAGCGGTGCAGAAGGGCCTGATCACCGGCGAGGAGCGCGCCCAGCTCGAAGAGCTGCGTCGCCTCACCTGGGACGCCATCAGCGTCGACGACTTCGACCACGAGGACCTCGTCGCCGCATCGCTGGTTCGCGGCACCAAGTCCGGCGACACCCGCCGCGCGGCCTGACCCCCTCGCGGTGCGTCACCACGGAACGGCGGGCCCTGGCCCGCCGTTCTGCTATCCGAATCCCTATGCGTCACCGACGCTGAGAGACCGATGAGCACGACTACCCCTCTCCTCGCCCTGTACCGCCGCTTCGAACGCCTGCCGCTGGGCCGCTGGCTGTTCTCGCGCGCCGTGTGCTTCAAGGCGCCCTACTTCGGCACGATCCATCCCACCTTCGTGTCGCTGGAGCCGGGCCGCTGCGAGGCGCGCATTCCGCACCGTCGCGGCATGCAGAACCACATCGGCAGCGTGCACGCGATCGCGCTGTGCAACCTCGCGGAACTCTGCGCCGGCGTCATGACCGACGCGTCGATCCCCGCCGACATGCGCTGGATCCCCAAGGGCATGACCGTGCAGTACCTGAAGAAGGCCATGGGGCCGCAAACCGGCATCGCGCAGCCGAAGGTCCCGATTGTGTCGGCCGGCGCGGGCTACGACCTGCCTGTGCAGGTGGACGTGCGGGATGCGGGCGGCGAACCAACCTTCCGCGCCGAAGTGGTTATGTGGCTGTCGCCGAAGCCGGCGCGGACGGACTGACTGCGTTCACTGGCACGCTCGGCATCAGCTCCTCGACAGCGTCTTCTGCGCGCGGATGACGCCCCACGCCGACAGGAAGAGCGCCAACGCCATGCCCGTGCCGAGCAGGAACACCACCGACGAGCCGAAGGACGCGATCGCCTTATGCACCCACACGAACGTGAAATCGCCGCCGCGGTAGATCGCCGTGTCGATGAAGGCCTTGGCCTTGTAGCGGGTTTCCGCGTCCACCCGCGTGTAGATCGTCTCGCGGGCCGGCTTGGCCAGCGCGAACTCGCCCGTCCGCGTGGCGATCTGCACCACCATCAGCAGCATCGGTAGCGGGTTCCCGGCAAGCACGGCGAAGCCGAGGGTGATGGCGAGGCCCGGGATCAGCAGCAGGGGGGCGACGCCGAAACGGGCCAGCAGGACGGGCGTGATGAACAGCTGGATCGCCAGCGTCAGGCCATTGATCCAGAGGTCGATGGTGGCGAAGAAGGCCGTCCGCGCTTCGTCGTCGGCGATCTGGCGCGCTACCGCCGCCTGTTCGTTGTAGAGCAGCGTGCCCACCGCGACGCCGAAAAACATCACCAGCGCCATACCGCGCATCAGCGGGTCGCGCGCGACGATGCGCAGGCCCTCGAGGAAGCGCCCGCCCATGGCCTCGTCGAAGCGCGGCCCGCCGCGCTCCACCTCCCGACGCCGCGCCCACGGCGCCAGCGCGATGACGAAGGCGAGGCACAGACCCATGAAGCCGGTGCTGATCAACATGATCGTCTCGACGCCGACGTCCTTGACGATCACCTTCGTCAGGGCGGGGCCGGCCAAGGCGCCCAAGGTGCCGCCGACGCCGATGAACCCGTAGAACAGCCGCGACTGCGCCGAGCTGTAGATGTCGGACATGAAGCTCCAGAACACCGTGACGGCGAACAGGTTCACGACCGCGAGGAAGATGAAGAAGGCCGCACCGCGGCCCGGGACGTCATTTGCGAAGGCGAGGTAGAAGACCCCGAGCGCGGCCACCAGCAGGCCGTAGACGAAGGGCAGGAAGACGCGGCGCGGATAGCGACTCACCAGCGCGCCGTAGAAGGGCTGCAGCAGCAGCATCGACAGGAACGTGCCGGTGAAGAGCACCTGCAGCGTGAGCTCACCGAGCGCGATGCCGCGCTCGGCGAAGAACGCGATCATCGCAGGAGGAAAGACGGCCGACGCGTCGTCCGTCGCCCCGAAGGCGTCGCGGATCGAGCGCAGCATGAAGTAGCCGCACAGCAGGCAGAAGAAGTAGCCGAACGACAGCGCAAGGGCCGGTACGTCGACCAGCGCCTGCTTCAGATCGG
The DNA here is from genome assembly GCA_027483745.1 of Lysobacteraceae bacterium. The sequence continues at coordinate 6,433 of JAIXTZ010000140.1, read as the reverse complement.
ACCAGCGGAGTCGCTGGGGGCCTTGGGCCTGCATCGTCACTCCGTGGCAATGGCTGCCGCGTACTGTAGCGGAGTGGCGCGTCAGCGATGAGATAGAGCATTCACTCTAGACGTGCGGACCAGCATCGCCCATCGCTTCAGCGGCCGCCGGTACGTGTTCGACTACATCATCGTGGGTGCCGGTTCCGCCGGCTGCGTCCTCGCCAATCGGCTCAGCGCCGATCCCGCCGTCAAGGTCCTCCTGCTCGAAGCCGGTCCACGCGATTGGCACCCCTTCGTGCACATGCCCGCGGGCCTCGCGAAGCTGGTCGGCAAGAAGGGCGTGAACTGGGACTACAGCACCGCGCCCGAGCCGAACCTCGACGGCCGCATGCTGTGGTGGCCGCGAGGCAAGGTGCTCGGCGGCAGCAGCTCGATCAATGCCATGTGCTACATCCGCGGTGAGCGCCGCGATTACGACGAGTGGGCCGAGCTCGGCGCCACCGGCTGGCATTGGGACAACGTGCTCCCCTATTTCCGAAAGTCGGAGGGCAACGAGCGCGGCAGCGACGCCATGCACGGCGGTGACGGTCCGCTCGGGGTCAGCGACCACCGCTACCGCAATCCGCTCTCGGCCGTCTTCGTCGACGCCGCGAAACAGGCAGGCTTTCCAGTCAATCCCGATTTCAACGGGCCGGTGCAGGAAGGCTTCGGTTTCTACCAGACCACCACGCGCGGCGGCTCGCGCTGCTCGTCGGCCACCGCCTACCTCGACCCGATCCGCGGCAAGCGCCCGAACCTGAAAATCATCACTGGCGCGATGGCGCGCAAGGTGCTGTTCGAGGGCGGGCGCGCCACCGGCGTGCTCTACACCGTCGGCGGCGGCGCCTTCGCGGAAGGCGCAACGCGCGAGGTGATCCTGTGCGGCGGAGCGATCAACAGCCCGCAGCTGCTGATGCTCTCGGGCATCGGGCCTGCCGCGCACCTGCGCCAGCAGGGGGTGGAGGTCCGCGTCGACCTGCCCGGCGTCGGCGGTAACCTGCAGGACCACCTGGACATCTGCACGCTGCAGCGCTCGACGCAGGCCGTCACCTACGACGATTCCGATTCGCTGCTCAACGAAGCGAAGATTGCTTGGGACTACTACCTGCGCAAGCAGGGCCCAGGCACCAGCAATATCGCCGAAGCCGGTGGCTTCCTGCGCTCGCGGCTGGCGGAGGACGAGCGCCCGGACCTGCAGTTCCACTTCGTGCCGGCACAGCTCGACGACCACGGACGCAACAAGCTGCCCGGCTACGGGTTCACCGTGCATTCCTGCTTCCTGCGACCGAAGAGCCGTGGGCGGCTCTACCTCGCGGGCACCGACGCCGCCAGCAAGCCGCGCATCGAGGCGAACTACCTGGGCGACGCGGAAGGCTTCGACCTCAAGGTCATGCGCGAGTGCGTTCGGCTGTCGCGCGAAATCCTCGCCCAGCCGGCCTTCGCCCCGTACCGCGGCGAGGAATTGCTGCCCGGCGCGAAGGCCCAGGACGACGCCGCCATCGACGCTTTCATCCGCCGCAAATCCGAGTCGATCTACCACCCGATCGGCACCTGCGCGATCGGCCGCGACGGGGATCCGAACGCGGTGGTCGACCCGCAGCTGCGCGTGCGCGGCGTCGAAGGCCTGCGCGTGGTGGACGCCTCGGTGATGCCGAAGCTGATCGGCGGCAACACCAATGCGCCGACGATCATGATCGCCGAGCGCGCCGCGGACCTGATGCTGGGCTGATCCCGCCCGGCGATGCGGGCCCCGCCGGGTCAGGCGGCCCGCACCGGCTCCAGCGCGGCGGGTAGCGGCGCGTGCAGGATGGCGCAGACGATGCGCAGCAGCTCGGCCTCGGGGATCGTCATGCGGCCATCGTGCGCGGCCGTGGCAACCAATGCCTCCACCAGCATCAGCTTGGCTTTCGGCAGCAGCGCGTCGAGCCGCGGCCAGGCGTCGTCGAGCACGGCCACGCCATTCGCCGGCGGCGCGTAGCGGGCGCTGGACTGCGGCAGCACGTGGGGCAACCCGGCCATGAAGGCGCGCTGCGCGTCCGCCGGCTGGGCGTGGCCCGCGTGCGCCAGCACCGCGAGGAGTTGCACCACCTCGGCCTCGACGTCGGTGAGCTTGACGCGCGGCTGGCGCCACGCGGTCGCGGGATCGGCGGAGGCCTGCAGCTCCGCGTGCAGCAGTTGGGCCAGGCCGTACTCGAGCAGCGTGATGCGGCCGTCGGCATGCGACAGCGCCGTGCAGACGTCGGCGATGGCGGCGATATCGGTTTTCGAGCGACGCTTCAGGGTGGCGAGCGCCAGCATCGCCAAGGGCAGGCGCAGTGCCGCGTGGAGGCCGTGGACGCGCTCGGCATAGTCGGCGGACTGCCCGGTCATCCGCTCGCCCATGCGCGCCTTCAGCTCGAAGCGCTGCTTTTTCTGCACGGCCGGCTCGGCGGAAAACAGCAGGCCGAACAGCAACGGCATCGCCTCGTCGCGGTCGCGGGCCGCGCGGTCGAGCACGCCGGGGATCGCGGCGATCACCGCTTGTGCGCGCTGTACGTCGTCAGGGCGCCACCCCCCGAGCCCTTCGGCGACGGCGGCCGGGGAGACACGGATGGCGGTGTCTTCCGCAGGCAAGGGGGGCGGCTCGGCCAAAGCACGCGCGTGGTCTTCATCGAGCCCCGAGGGAGGCGCCAACTGCTGCCGAGACAGCGCTTCGTCGAATTTCTCCGGCTTGAATCCCGGGCGGATCGCGCGGATGCGGTCCAGCAGCGGCGGATGCGTCGCCATCCAACCGGAGAAGCCGAGACCATCCTCGAACAGCATGTGGCTGATCTCTTCGGCTTCCGGTGCCAGCATGCGGCCCTGCCCCGGCACGCCGGCGATCTTCAGGAAGGCGCCGACGAGGCCGTCGGGATCGCGCGTGTACTGCAGGGCAGAGGCGTCCGCCAGGTACTCGCGCTGGCGGCTGATGCCGGCCTTGATCAATCGGGCGAACCACAGCCCGATCGCGCCGAGCGCCATCAGCGCTAGGCCCAGAGGAATGAGGCCACCGGCTTCGCGATCGCCGCTCCGGTTGCGCGTGCTGACGAGGAAGCGCCCGACCACGCCGAGCATGGTGATGCCGAACAGCAGTCCGACGAGTCGCAGGTTCAGGCGGATGTCGGCGTTGAGGATGTGCCCGATCTCGTGCGCGACGACCCCCTGCAGCTCCTGCCGGTTCAGGCGGTCGAGCGCGCCCCGCGTCACTGCGATGGCGGCGTCCGGGCCACCGAAGCCGGCGGCGAACGCGTTGATGCGTGGCTCGTCCTCAAGCACGAAGACCTGCGGAAGGGCGCTACCCGACGCGATCGCCATCTCCTCGACGACGTTGAGCAGGCGGCGCAAGCCGGGATCCTGGGTGTCCACCGGCACCGGCGTGCCGCCCAGCGACATGGCCACCGCACCGCCGCCCTTTCGCAGGGTCATCGTGCGGTAGAGGCTCGCGCCGCCGATCAGCAGCAGGGTAGCGACGGTGGTCATCGCGATGATCTGTCCCTTCGCCACGACCGAGGCCTCGCCGAGGAAGGCGAGGGACGCCCACACCACGAGGTTCACCGCGGCGACGATGCCCAGCACCGCGAGCGCGAACAGCAGGAACAGCTTCCGTGAACGGCGGCGCACCGCCTCCTGGCGCTCAAACAGGTTCATCGCGGCCCTCAGAACTGGACGCGGGGCGCGTTGCGCTTGTGGCTCTCCGCTTCCGGGATCTCCAGGAGGGAGGCGGGGCGGAAGTCGAAGCGCGTGGCCACCACGCTGCCCGGGAACATCTCGCGCCGGTTGTTGTAGCCCATCACGGCGTCGTTGTAGGCCTGCCGGGCGAAGGCGATGCGGTTCTCCGTGGAGGTGAGCTCCTCGGTGAGCTGCTGCATGTTCGCGCTGGCCTTCAGCTCGGGGTAGGCCTCGACGGTGACCAGCAGCCGCGACAACGCGCCGGAGAGCTGGCCTTCCGCACCGCCGAGCTGGGCGATGGCCGTGGCGTCGCCGGGCGCGGCCTTGGCGGCGCCAAGGCCGGACACCGCGGCGTTTCGGGCCTGGATCACGGCCTCCAGCGTGCCCTTCTCGTGGGCCATGTAGGCCTTCGCGGTTTCGACGAGATTGGGAATGAGGTCGTGGCGTCGCGTGAGCTGGACGTCGATCTGGGCGAAAGCGTTGCGGAACGCGTTACGCGCGGCGACGAGGCCGTTGTACGCCCCGACCACCCAGAGCGCGACCGCGACAATGGCGCCGATGACAATGAGCAGGAAAAGCAGCATCCGCGAACACTCCTTGAACGAGGGGGGCGCATCGAAGCGCTAGAATCGACGCAGTTCCAGCATACGTCGCCCATGCGTCCCCGCAAGCTTCTCCTGTCGCTCCTGATCGCGACCGCCGCCCTTCCCGCCCTCGCGACGACGCCCGCCCCGCCGGCCGCCACGCTGTCGACGCCCGCGCCCACGACGATCCCCGTGGACGAAGCGACGGTGGCGAAGGCGACGGCGGAAGTCGACGCCTTGGCCCAGGCGATCATCAACCGCGGCGTGCCGGGCGTGGCCCTGGCCGTCGTGCACGGCGACCGGACGCAGCTCGCGCGGGGCTACGGCCGCACCGGAGGCAGCGGCGGCGAGCGGATCGACGAAAGCACGGTGTTCCGCATCGCGTCGCTGTCCAAGGGCTTCGCGGGTACGCTGGCCGGGCTGCTGGTCGAAGATGGCGCACTGCGCTGGGACATGCCGCTGGACCAGCAGTTGCCGACCTTCCAGCTCGCGGACGCGGCGGGCTCGACGCGACTCACCGTCCGCGATGCCCTCGCCCATCGGATGGGGCTCAAGTACCACACCTACGATCGCGACCTTGAAGGCGACACCCCCTACCCGCTCCTCGCCGCGCGCCTCAATCAAGCACCGCTGCTCTGCGCGCCCGGGGAGTGCTTTGGCTATCAGAACGTCGCCTTCAGCCTGATCGGCGACGTGGTGTTCGCGGTGACCGGCGACTTCTACACCCGGCAGGTCGAGCTGAGGCTGTTTGCGCCGCTGGGCATGGAGAACGCGACCTTCGGCCGCGACGGCCTGGAGGGCAGTGACCGCTGGGCACGCCCGCACATTCGCGCGGGCCGGGGCTGGACGGCGGTGCGGCCGCGCGAGAACTACTACCGCGTGCCCCCAGCGGCAGGAATCAATGCGTCGATCAGCGACATGGCGATCTGGGCACAAGCCCAGCTCGGCCATCGTCCGGACGTGTTGTCGCGCCGGATGCTCGACGATCTGCACGCACCGATCGTGCGGACGCCCGACCAGCTCTCGGGCTCCCCGTGGCGGCGCGAGCGGCTTCGCGACGCCCACTACGGGACTGGCTGGCGCGTGTTCGATTACGACGGCGAGCCCCTCGTCTACCACGCGGGCGCCGTGCAGGGGTACCGCGGGATGATCGGCCTGCTGCCGCGCCGCGATGTCGCCATCGTCGTGCTCTGGAACAGCGAATCGGCCCTGCCCTCGGGCCTGATGCCCACGTTCCTCGACCGCGTGCTGGGCACGACCGACAGCCAGTGGGTCGACCTGGTCAACGGCCGCTGAGAACGGTCGCCGCCGCGGGACGGTCACGCCCCGGAAAAAGCTAACGCCCCTCTCGGGGCGTTATGGCCTTTGCAAAGTCCCCCGGCCGCCTGGGCAACGGGCCGGGGGTGATTACAGCAATCGGGTACGGCTTTGGCTTACATCGCCGCGACGGGCGCGGCCGGAGCCGGAGCGGCCTTCGGGGCCGACTTCTTCTTGGTGGCCTTCTTCGCAGCCTTCTTGACGGCCTTCTTCGGGGCAGCCTTCTTCGCAGCCTTCTTGGCGGCCTTCTTCGGGGCAGCCTTCTTCGCGACCTTCTTGGCGACCTTCTTGGCGGCCTTCTTCACCGTCTTCTTGGCGACGGCCTTCTTGGCGACCTTCTTGGTGGCCTTCTTGGCAACCTTCTTGGCGGCCTTCTTGGCGACCTTCTTCACGGTCTTCTTGGCGGCAGCCTTCTTGGCAACCTTCTTCACCGCTTTCTTGGCGGCTTTCTTCGCAGCTTTCTTGACAGCCATGGTTCACTCCTCGTCAGTGGTTTGGCGTAGTGCCTTGTGTCACTTGCCCAGTAGCAAAGGCAGAGCCACGACGCGGACGTCGCGGCAAACCCGCAGCGACGGGATCGTCGGCGCGGATGCGGTTGGCCGCGGACTCGCGGCGCGCGGAAACGCCCCGCCGGCGCGGACATCGCGGCCTTGCGGGACAGTTCCGGGAAAGAGGACCTCGGCATTGCGAGAGCGGGAGTCGGATCGCACGCCCCGGGCCGGAGCCGTTCGGGCGAGATCGTCGTGTTCGCAATGCGGATGGAGGTGCGTTCGGATCACTCGTCGTGATGTGACTTGCGTTGCGGCGGAAACTAGCCACGCATT